>JACRGN010000187.1 GCA_016234205.1 Nitrospinota bacterium
CAAAGTAACCGCAGATGTAATAAGACGATATATAAACTATCAGCATCTAATTGAACATAGACAACTAAAATTGTTTTGACTTTCAGATGCCCCGCCCTTCAGGGCGGGGTAATTCACTAAAAAAGATTTCCACAAATACGAATGAGGATATGATTTTTTTGGGGGGGGGTTAAGCCTCTCTCCTTGCCCTTAACAACTCCCTCTGCCTTTTAAATACATAGCTTATTATCTCTTCCCTGTCATCCTCATGAATGGTATCAAATTCAACAGCCGTCTCAATCTCCCCTTCCCTGCATATAGCAGTTCTTTCTCCCCTTAAAATCTTTCCAAGTGCAACAACGGATAGCGGAGGAAAGGTTGGCGGATGTATCCTTAAATGGATACACTGTCCAGTTGATAAATTCCCTTTATAAATCATCTTAATACCCTTACCACTTATATCCTTGCACAACCCCTCTTTCTCCTCTACACCATCTTCTCTTTGCTTTAAAAGTTTTATTATATAATCAAGCTTACTGTTCATTGATAACCAAATCTTTGCAACAGTAATATCCAGGCTCTCCAACTCTTCCACTCCCAGTAAAGGCATTAAATCGCCTTCCCTATCCCCTGTCCGATGGGAAATAATCACGCTTTTTATTTTTTCATAATCGTTTTCGCTAACCAAATCAAAAGACACAGGAAAAGATACATCTACCCTTACAGAGCCTCTCATCTGTGAACTCTCATTTACAGAATTAGTTTCCATAAAACCTCCCTTTTTTAGATACAGTAAGCAGTATGCAGTAAGGAGTAAGCAGAAAAAACAAATTACCCGCTGTCATTTCTTACTGCCTACTGCCTATTTACTGTATTCTCGCCTCTCAGCATCAGAATTACAATGATAAAATAAATTAAAAATGCCTGGCCAATCAGCAGGAGTGCATCAATTGTCCTCCCATTTTTCAGGACAATGGCACTCAATCCCATAGATGCCGAAAGGAGATATATAAACAATACAGTCTGTTTATTACTTAATCCTAAATGTGAAATCCGGTGGTGAAGATGGTCCTTTCCGACAAAATCTATCCACTCCTTAAGAGTCTTTACCTTGCCTGTTATAACCCTTGCAATTGTAATATATGACATATCAAATATCAATACACTCAATATAAGGGCAGGCATACTGTATGCCTTTACAGAGTCATTCGTTGCCCATCCTGTCATTACAGTAAGGCTTGAAAGCATGAATCCCATAAATGTGCTCCCTGCATCTCCTAAAAAAATAGAGGCAGGTTTTCTGTATCTGAAATTATAAGGCATAAATCCAAGAGAGCTTCCAAGCAGTGCTATTGATAGAAACATTACATAGTCCTGTCCTGTCTGTATTGCAACAATACTTATATAGAATGATGCAATGGCTGTTATTCCTGCTGCGAGTCCGTCCATGCCGTCAATAAAATTGAGGGCATTTGTTATCCCTATTATCCATATATATGTAAGTAATACTTCAAAAATATCCCCCCACACTGTATTAGGCATGAAACTCAATATAACACCGTAGTACATCATTATAGATACGGCAGTCAACTGGACAATCAGTTTTATTTTAGCAGGCAAACCCATAATATCATCAGCCAATCCTGCAAGCATAACCAGTGTCGCACCAATTGCTACACCTTTTAATTCATCTGAGAAATGAAAGTTATAAATCACTGCCAGTGTAAAGGCTACATATACCGCCAGACCTCCAAGCCTTGGCGTAGGAATCTGATGAATTTTTCGCTCATCAGGCTTATCAACAATTCCCATATCACTTGCCAGTGACCTTGCCGCAGGTGTAGAAAAATATGAGAGGAGAAAGGCAAGAGAGAAAATATAGAGCCATCTCTCCCCTATCCTTTCAAAAAATGGCTTTGTATCCGGAAAGAGAAGTGCAAGGAATATAAAGATTGGTATCAGATATAGGAAAAAGAATTTCCAGAGTTTATTCAACTTTTGCCTCCCGCCATTTTTCAGTAACTCTGACTATTTTTTTTACATCACCATCAGTTAGAGATGGATATATAGGAATTGAAATTAATTCATTCCATGCCCTATCGGCTTCTAAAAAACCTTTTAATTTAAGGTATCTGTGAATTGGCTTAAATATAGGTCTCATGCATTTTACTCCATTAGCCTCAAAAAATTTCAAATCATCTTCTAACTTCTGACCACTGACCACTGACCACTGACCACTCTTTTTTATCACATACCTGAAATATATATGCTCTTTTTCCTGATTTGAAGGAACTGTTATCCCCAGTTCAGAAAATTTCTTAGTATAGAAACTTGCAATATCCTTCCTTCTTGAAATAAATGAATCAAGCCTCTTTAATTGAGAGATACCAATGGCAGCTTGCATATCTGTCATTTTATAATTATATCTGACTATATAATTGGGCTTATGGTCATATTCCCTCAAATCCCTAATTTTTTCCAATATCTTATCTGAATTAGAGACAACCATCCCCCCTTCACCTGTAGTCATTACCTTCGTAGCATAAAAAGAAAATATTGCACAATGACCAAAACTTCCTACTTTTTTACCTTTATATGCAGCCCCTACAGACTGGGCACAGTCTTCAATAACAGGGATACCGATACTCAGTATCTCCTCAATATCGGCAGGGAGTCCAAAAATATGGGGGACAATAACAGCCCTCGTCTTCTTCGTCAATTTTTTTTTCAAATTTGCAGTGGAAATATTATATGTGTCGGGATTTATGTCTATCAATAACGGTTTTGCACCCACATAGTTAATGGCATTAAGGAGGGCAGGACAAACATAAGTCGGCATGGCAACATCATCCCCCTCTTTTACACCAAGTGCTATAAGAGATAGGTGGATGGCAGCGGTGCCTGAACTGACAGCAGCCCCGCCTTTAACTCCTATATATTTTGCCAACTTTGATTCAAATCTTGCAACAGCCTCACCCTGGGAAATATATCCTGAGTTAATTACTCTTGAGACTGCTGATGAATCTTCTTTAGTTAATGTAGTTTTTGAATGAGGAATCATAAGATAGCTGTAAGATGCACGTTGTAAGTTTTTTTCTTGTAACTTGAAACTTGCATCTTGAAACTCTATTATAGCTTCATCTCCGCATCTGCATCCATGTCGTAGAAATCAATGTCAGGGTTAAAGTCCTGAGCTACAAATCCATAGTAGCCGGCACATGCAATCATTGCCGCATTATCTGTGCATAAAATTGGGCTGGGATGATAAACACTAACCCCTTCAGCAGCTCCCCTCTTTTTCATCTCCTCTCTCAAAAGTTTATTTGATGCAACACCGCCGGCTATTACAATAGTTTTTACATTATACATTTTTGCTGCTAAAAATGCCTTATTAATTAATACATCCACTATTGCCTGCTGAAAACTTGCAGCCACATCGGGTAAAAAGATTGATGATGTTGAATATGGGGGAATAAAGCCGTCAAGATAGTTTTTCAGTGCCGTCTTCACACCGCTGAAACTAAAATCAAGTGAATCCTTATCTATATATGCCCTTGGAAAGTTTATTGACAGGGGATTTCCACTACTGGCTGTCTTTTCAATAGCAGGACCACCCGGATAACCGAGTTTAAGCATCTTAGAAGCCTTATCAAATGCCTCACCTGCCGCATCATCCCTGCTCCTTCCAAGTGCCTTATATTTCCCGAAACCCTCAATTAGATAAAGCTCTGTATGCCCGCCGGAAACAAGGAGAGAGACAAATGGAAAAGATATATCAGGCTTTTCCAAAAAAATGGATAAGATATGCCCCTCAAGGTGATTCACACCAATCAGGGGTTTTTTAAGTGCATATGCAATCGCCTTTGCAGTGGAAAGACCGACAAGAAGGGCTACCACAAGACCGGGGCATTTAGTTACCGCAAAAAGTCCTATATCATTAATCTTAACACCTGCCTTATTCAGTGCCTCAGTTATAACAGGGCTTATATTCTCAATATGCCTGCGGCAGGCAAGCTCAGGGACAACGCCGCCATATTTATTATGTATCTCATGCTGTGATGCGATGATATTTGATTTAATTTTAATACCATGTTCATGAGAAACCTCTACTACAGCCGCCGCAGTTTCATCACATGAAGTCTCAATTCCGAGGATTAACATAATAGATACGGTTTTCTGCTTCCTACCGAAAGGGCCGAATGGTTTTTAATGCCCCATAGGTTGACACAATCGCACATAAAGAGAACCTCCGTCTACAAACTTTATCATGGGTGTAGTCCAGACCCTCTGCCCCCTGTTCTTGTCTCACTAAAATGTCACAGCATGTCACAGTAGTTTGTCAC
>JACRGN010000190.1 GCA_016234205.1 Nitrospinota bacterium
ACAAAAGGACTGAAAACACCAGATACAGTAGCCTTGCCATCCTTGTCTGTAATGACTTCAACGACTTGGTATGATTGGGTATATGTCAGCCCCAATCCCTTAGTCTTCGTCCATTCCACCAGCACTACTGCCCCCTCTATCGGCTCTCCAGTTTCTGCATCAACGATAGTGCCTGTTATTTCAGCGTAACAGCCAGTGGTTAGAAAAAGTATGGTTAGAATCAAAAATAGATTTTGAATTCTCATAGTCTCACCTGCCCCACTGCCTGAAAGGTTTTGGAAAAGTTTGTTTCTCTATCGGTGTTTAAAATGCTGGTCAATGCTAAATAATAGTAACTCCTTGCATTACCCCAGCCCCATTCCTGATTGCTCATAGATATTTTAGTTCCATCTGGCGAAGGGCTCAGATAGCCTGTACCCCAGGTAACGAGAGATTTTCTATCTGAATACGGCCAGCCTGTCAGATTGCAATAATTTCTGATCAAGGCGCCTAAAATGGTTGTATCATCACTCATGTATGATTGATCCCAGGGAAATAAAGGATTATGGAAATGATTGGAGGCTCGGCACATGGGGGAATCTTCGTCGGTTGAACCTTTGCGGAGCCATTTTAAAATTGTAAGGTTTTCATTATTATAGTTAAAAGATTTTTCTAACCCTTCACTGAAACCTAAATTGTTTATTAAATAGTCATTGAGATTTGAGGCACGGGTAGATTTTTCAGTTATCTCAGGATGAGTTTTTTCATCATCGTAAGCAACTGCGTATGCAGTTAAGTAGATATATATCCAAACAAATAAAATTGGAATAACAATTATCTTGATTTTAGACATATTTTTTACCTCCGTAAAACTAAATTTATCTTTTCTTTTTATTGACTTCTTGTTGAGCCTTTTTTGACTCTTCACTTGCTGCTTTGCTGAATTTAGGTGTTTTATCTAAACTATCACCCATTATTCCATATGTCATAAATGAATGATGTTCTTCGTAGGAATATCCCTCTTTCCACTTTTCCAATTTAACAATTTGATTGTTCTGATACTTAAACTCTGTTCTCTTTTTCCACCCAGGGAATATAAAGTCATTTCTCCATGCTACATAACCAGCCTTGTAAACAACAACATCAGGATGGTTAACAAAGGGACTAAATGTCCCTGAAAGTGTAAATTTTCCATCTTTGTCTGTTTCTACTTCTATAATTTTATAAACCTCATGATAAACCATTCCAGGTAACCCTTTCGTCTTTGTCCATTCCACAAGCACTACCGCTCCTTCAATCGGCTCTCCTGTCTCTGCATTTACGACTGCACCTGTTATCGTTGCATAACAGCCGGTGGTCAAAAAGCATAAGACTATTAAAAAAGACGCATATTTTATTCTCAAATGGTTATTCCTCATTTATTAGACGTATCTATCCGTTTTATAATTCTCCATTAAAATCCCAAAATATTCCATATACCATCTTCATACCGAACAAAGGTGACCGGGTAAGAGTATGTCCCTCCAGCCTCTATGCGAATAGCTCCACAGTTTGCAAGTCGCTCATCGACGGAGTACAGTTTAATCTCCTTAACACTTAATATTGATTTAATACTTTCAAGGTTAGTAAATTCCCTTCTATACCTGTCTTTACTTGCATCTGCAAAGTATGTAAGGGCTTTCTCTATATCCCCCTTTGCAAGGGCTGTTGTCATCTCTTTCCATATGGCTTGAAGGATAGGTTGAATTTCCTCCTTTGAGGGGATTATCGGCCTATCTTCTGCACCGTATGCTACCCCATGAATAGAACTTATAAATATTGATAGTAATAGCACAACCGCAAGTTTTATTTTCATATTGTTACTCCTTGTCATGTTTAAAGCCCCAAAATCTTCCATATCCCATTCTCATCCAAAATAAAAGTTACTGGATATGAATATGTTCCTCCAGCTTCAACCCTAATAGCACCACACCCTGCAAGCCGTCCATAAGTGGTGTAAAGCTTAAACTCGGTTACAGAGGAGAATATAGAATTGATCGTGTCGCTACCAAGTTCTGTAAATATCTGTCTGTATTTGTCAATACTTGCATCTACAAAGTATGTAAGGGCTGTTTCTATATCCCCACTCACCAGGGCTGTTTTCATCCCCTCCCATTTCTCCTTCAGGTAACTACCCAGGTCTGTTATGCTAAATGTATTGTCCCCTGATGTTGAGGCAAAACCGTAACTATTCTTTGATGTAATCCTGAAATGGTATGTTGCCCCAAAGATAAGGTTTGTTAATAGAATGCTGTGGTTTGTGGTCAGGGCAGTATCGCTTATTGAGCTTCCGTAGGATGTTGTTGCGCCGTATTCAACAAGGCTGTCTGATATCTGGTCTGTCGTCCATGAGATGGTTGCTGAGTCGGCGGTTATGTTGCTGACAGTGATATTGCTTATTGACGGATATATAGGACTTAAAGAGGCATTGATGGTTATTGTCCGGCCCGGAGTGATTGTCCCTGTAAAGCTGTAAGAGGTATAACCATCTTTTGCAATGCTCCCTGTAAAATCTCCTGATGCAATTGACGTGATGGTATAGTTAGTTTTAGGGTTACTGTCTGTTACCGCAGTTTGTGTGATATTTAAAGAGTCTGTTACCGATACTGTTGCAGATGATAAGGGCAGGCCGGTGGATGAGTCTGTAACTATTCCGGCGATACTCCCTTTTGTCAGCAATGTAACGGTTATACTGCGGTATGTGGTTGAATACTGGTCTCTCGCTACGGCTGTTATAGTGTTTATGCCTTCTATGAGAGGGACTGATGCGGAAAAGGTGTTGTTGCTTACATTTGCCTGAATACCGTTTACTGTAACATTTGCATTGCTGCTCACCGTGCCCTCAACAGTCACGGGAGACGAATTTAATACTGCGCCGTCTGCCGGCGAGGTAATGGCAGCAGTTACCGGCGGAGGGGATATGCCGAGGAGGATGGAATTGTCACCCTGCCCCTTTAAAACTACTTTGACGGTGTTGTTTGATTGAAGGCTTATGGTTTTGGTAACAGGGTTACTCTTTCTTAAGTCTGAAGAGTCTATTACCACTATGCCGTTAATGCTTACAGAAACATTCTTTACTTCGCCGAATCCGCCGAATCCACTACCAGGGCCATTGTAAACCCAAAGGATATAATCACCCGGAGTAACCTGAATGGTGTCTGTGTATGTGACAGGGGCGCCCTTTGGCTTAACATATTCTTTGGCTTCAAATAGAGCAAGGGTGCTTGTCTGGGAAAAGGCCGGAGAAGGGCTACTTATTTGATGGAAGAAACAAAAAAGAAAGAGGAGAGACAAGAATAAGGAGTATTTGTTGGTTTTCATGTTTTGAGTTTTTAAATGCCTTGCGCTTTCCATCTTATTTTACCCCCTCGGTATTGAGACATACAAGCATGCCGTGCAAGAAAGTAGTTAGGTTATATGCACTCCGTTTGTCTTTACAATCCAATTGTCTTTACAATCCAACATTTTATTTATATTGTCTTTACTTACCCGGTAATGCTAAACCACACATTTCTTATTCTCTACATGATACTTAAATTCATCTCTGAAATTCTTTAATGCGACCTTAATGGTTGCTTTCCCCTCTTTATATGTGCCGTTTATGAACTGTTTGGTGATCATAAGTAATTTATCGTAAATCTAAAATCGTAATTGTTTTTACTTCTCTTCTTCCAAAAGCTCCACATCCAGCACTAAACTCTGCAATTCCTTTACAAGCACATTAAATGACTCAGGAAGGGTAGGTTCCATATTGTAATCTTTTTTAACAATAGCCTCATACACCCTTGTCCTGCCCGGGACATCATCGCTCTTTACAGTTAAAAATTCCTGCAGGGTATATGCAGCGCCATAAGCCTCCAGCGCCCAGACCTCCATCTCACCGAGCCTCTGTCCGCCAAACTGCGCCTTGCCTCCCAGAGGCTGCTGCGTCACAAGAGAATATGGTCCTGTGCTTCTCGCATGTATCTTGTCTTCTACAAGGTGGTGGAGTTTCAACATATACATGACGCCGACGGTAACATCCTGATCAAACGGCTCTCCGGTTCTGCCATCACAGAGGGTAACCTTGCCGTTAAGCGATAAGCCGCCTTTTTCAAGCAGATTTTTTATATCCTGTTCAGTAGCGCCGTCGAATACCGGGCTTGATATAAATATTCCTTTTTTAA
>JACRGN010000189.1 GCA_016234205.1 Nitrospinota bacterium
CACGACTGCCCCTTATACGATTGGATATATGCCATACAAAATCCTCCCTCTGTTATCTTTTTCGCTTCCATTTTAGCATATATCACCATCAATCAATATTAAATTGTCGGACAGCCTGCTTGCTACAGGGAATATCAAGTTAAAGTGTTCATCGAGAGATAATATTGAATCTATTGAGTGTTTATCAATGAGTGCAAAACTTGCCGTAGAGGTATTTGTCATGTTCTGAAGAAAGATTTTTAATACCACTCTCAAAAATACCTACCAATGACATGGCTGGATTCTCTGGTTTTACCTTTGCACTTCTTCTTGATATTGTAACTGTTAGCTTTTGATGTTCTTTTATACGAAGTTTCTGTAAAGGTTTTATTACACCATCTTCATAAATGGCTTCAACTGTTTCTTGCATAGCATCCTCCTTTGTTTCATATTAAACCCTGAAAATGATGGTGTCAAGAGTTGATATGCTTAAACTTCTAATTCCTATTTAAACTCAATATCTCTGAATATTGGCAGAAGTTTGTCATAGGTGGAATTCAGGTGTTCAGGCATGACCTTCGTTTCGGAGAGGACAGGCATGAAGTTGGTATCACCATTCCATCGCGGGACTATATGTATATGCACATGGTCTGCAAACCCTGCACCACCTGATTTTCCGATATTCATGCCGATATTAAAACCTCCGGGGTTAAATACATTTTCAAGAATCTGTGTGGATTTCTGTGTCACACTGATAAGGTCAAAGAGGTCTTCACTCTCTAATTTTAAAATTGATGAAATATGCTTGTAGGGGGAAATCATTAAATGACCGTTGTTATAAGGATATAGATTCATCATTACAAATGATAACTTACCCCTATACAGGATAAAATTTTCCTTATCTTTGGTCTCTTTTGGCTTATCACAAAAGATACAGCTATTTTTTTGCGGTGCATCAAGATAACTCATCCGCCACGGTGCCCAGAGTGTTTTCATAAAGATAATTAACCAGCCACGAATTTACACGAATACACACGAATAGAACAAAAAAACCAATTAAACAACTGAAGACACTAAGAGACACAGAATCAAAAAAATCATTAATCTTAGCGCCTTCTGTAATTTTAAAATTAGTGTAAATTCGTGTTCATTCGTGGCTAAACTTTAAAATTTCCTCCTCCTTTTTTCTCATCTCCACTGCCATCTTTTTTGATTTTTCATGGTCATAACCGATGAGGTGCAGGATGCCATGAATCATAAGAATCAGAACCTCTTTCATAAAGGGATGCCCTCTTTCCTTTGCCTGTCTTTTCGCAGTTTCAAGAGAGATAACCACATCACCAAGAACAGGTATAGGTAAAGGTGAAGGTAAAGGTTTCTCTCTACCTCTGCCTTTTCCTTTACCTGTTTTATCTCTGCTTGTTTCTATCTGTGGAAAAGACAGGACATCGGTCGGTTTATCTTTTCCCCTGTAATCCCTGTTTAAAACCTGTATTTTATCATCATCAACAAAGAGTATGCTAATCTCACTTTTAATGCAGCCCATTTTTTTTAATATCAGGCTAACCTGCTTTTTTACTCTCCTCTGGTCTATCTTCATGCGGCTTCGGCTCTGAATCATTATTTGCATGTAAACCTGCCCTCTCCTCTTTTTCATTTTCTATCTCAGGATATTCAATCCTGTAATGGAATATGCCGGTTAGAATCCTCACAAAGCTGTTTGTTATCTTATGGAGGTCATTTAATGTCAGATTGCTGTGGTCTAACTGCCCGTCTATGAATTTATCATCTATTATCTTCTGGACAAGCCCCCTTAGCCGTGACGATGTTGGCTCATCAAGTGTCCTTGATGCAGCCTCCACAGAATCTGCAAGCAAGACTATTGCAGATTCCTTTGTATTCGGTTTTGGACCCGGATATCTGAAATCCTCCTCCCTTACCTCATGGATGGATGGGTCCTCCATCTCCTTCGCCCTGTTATAAAAATATGTAATCAGGCTCGTCCCGTGATGCTCTTTTATTATGTCTATTATCCTTGGTATTAATCTGTGCGACCTCGCAAGCTCTACTCCGTCTTTTATATGTGATGTGAGGATTAGACTGCTCATACTCGGTGCGAGCCCGTCATGTTTATTTATGGCACCGTGCTGATTTTCTATAAAATATTCAGGTTTTCTCATCTTGCCGATATCGTGGAAATATGATGCAACCCTTGCAAAGAGGGGATTTGCCCCTATTGCCTCCGCCGCATCCTCTGCAAGATTGCCGACTATTATGCTGTGGTGGTATGTCCCGGGCGCCTGAACCACCAGTTCTGAGAGGAGCGGGTGATTCAGGTCAGATAACTCAAGTAGTTTTATATCAGATGTAACATGAAATAAAGATTCTATCAGCGGGAGTGCACCCGATACAATTATTGCAACAATAACCCCTCCCAAAAGCCCGAATGCCACATCGTAAAAACCTGTTTTAGAGATTAGTGTATTGTTTATTAAATTTAGCGGGATTATTATCACAGCACTGGCAGCACTGACCAGAAGCCCTGTCTTAAGTATAGAAGACCTCTTCTTATATTGATTTGCCTTATAGGTTGTGATTAAGCCTCCTGCCAGCGACACAAGGGAATAGGCAAAGCCGTCCTTTATCAAAAATCCTATGAGGAATGAATTTAATAGTGAGAATATCAATGCCACATCTACTTCAAATAATATTGCAACAAGCATTGGGCCAACCGCAAATGGAACGGCATATATGTAAGATGAAACCTCTATTGACCCTGTATAACCGATTGCCTCAAACATGGTTATAAAGAGCTTAACCCCTGCTATGTTAAATATGAGAATGAGCTCAAGAAGAAGCAGGCTCTGTATATCAAGGATTAGTAACGGCTTAAACCTCTTGAGGTATATCCAGAAGATGTAAAGAAAGAGCATTACGATTACAGCATACCCTACAACTGCCATGACCGAGTTTACACCCGCCTGCTTTGATTCAAGCGATTTTAGTTTCAGGACATGCTCCTCTGTAAACCTCTCTCCCTCCCGTATAATCATCTCGCCTTTCTTGATCTGATAGAATACAGGCTTCTCGCTCTCAACTGCCTCTTCCCTTCTCTTTTCAGTCTCCTTTTTATTAAAGGTAAGGTTTGGCTGAATCAGCTTCTGGCAGATGTTAATAATAACAGCCTGCAGAGATTTATGTTCCGCCTGTATACCCTCTTCTGCAAGCCTCTTTATCAGTTCATCAGCCTGTCTTATATCAATAATAGAGCTGGCATCAGGGAGCACCCTCTCTGTATCAGCACCTATCTCTCTTAAGAGTGTCCCTCTATCCATATTTACAAACTCCATGCTTCCAACCACACCTATCCCCATCACCTGTGATATAAAGTCATTTATGTTATCTCTTATCTCCTTCTTGTAGTTATGCCACCTCAATGACTTAATACCCTTATCCGAAAGCTCTATCTTCAGGATAGCCTGAAACTCCATCTCTTTTGCCCTGAACTCATCAGAGTTTTCAAATTTATTCAGCCTGACAGTCATCTCCCTTTTTAACTTTATAGACTCAGTATCAATTTCTGTCCTTTCCTCTTCTCTTTCAATAAACGAGTAGATGTCCGGAACCCTCTCTTTATAAAATTTTGTCATCAGGTCAAAGGCAAGAGAGACCCTATTTGTAATATCCCTTGTCATCTTTGTATCAAAATCATAGATGTCAGGCGAGGTCTCCTCAGCAATCTTTTTATTTTTTATTGTAGTTGCCTTATCCTCTATAAGAATATCTTCAGGTGCCTTTATATCTCTTAAAGCAATGTCTCCAGGATTGTGAGAGATATTGTCTGATTTAAATGACGGAGTTAAAAGGATAGTAAGAGAAGCAGTTGCAATGAGTGCCATTACCCATAAGAACAAGGCAGATTTCATCACATCATCTGAGCCTGTAGCGGGTTTTTCTGCCGCGGCACCTTTTGGATTAATTTTGTTTGCAGTATTCTTAAAACTCTTTAAATTAATAATCTTCCCAAATTTTTTCATCTATCCCCGTTTCTTACTTTTGTCCCATGCTTCTCATAAGCCCTTATTATGGACTGAACCAGTTCATGCCTGATTACATCCCTCTCTGAGAAATATACAAACCTTATCCCCTCAATATCCATCAATATATTTTGAACCTCAACAAGCCCTGAGCCCTTTCCATGAGGTAGGTCAACCTGTGTTATGTCGCCTGTAATTACAGCCTTGGAATTAAACCCAAGCCTTGTCAGGAACATCTTCATCTGTTCTGATGTTGCATTCTGTGCCTCATCAAGTATTATAAATGAATCATTGAGAGTTCTGCCCCTCATATATGCAAGTGGTGCTATCTCAATAAGCCCCCTCTCAACAAGCTTCTGTGCCTTTTCAAAATCCATCATATCATAAAGTGCATCATAAAGCGGTCTTAAATACGGGTTTATCTTCTCGTAAAGGTCGCCCGGCAGAAAACCGAGCTTTTCCCCTGCCTCAACAGCAGGGCGGGCAAGGATTATGCGGCTGAACCTCTTCTTCATAAGCCCTGACATAGCCATCGCCATTGCCAGATAGGTCTTGCCTGTTCCTGCGGGACCAATGC
>JACRGN010000188.1 GCA_016234205.1 Nitrospinota bacterium
TACCTCTGGAAGGAGGAGGTAAGATGTCAAAGGCTTGTCTGTAATATGGACGGGCAAGGGGCTTGGAATAATCATGTCCAGAATTTTAAAGCTCTTTCTGATCTGTATCCTTCTGGTTTTATATGCAGGTTGTCAGAAGGTAGAAGAGCAGAAGGGGAGTGTAGAGATTAAAATCCTGCCAGGCTATTTAGTGGAAAGTGAGGAGATAACATCATCCACCAATAGCCCTGATGTAGTAATAGTAGATGCAAGGTCAGCAGAGAAATACCAAACGGCACATATCCCTAATGCTGTAAATATACCTAAAACCGTTTTTCGCACACCTGAAGATTTAGAGTATAAAAAAAATAATGGTTTTGCCATCTCTCCTGAAAAGGCTGAAAAGGTATTTGGTGAGGCGGGTATCGGTGCAAATAGCAGGGTCATTGTGTATGACAGTATTACCTTTCCTGATGCGAGTATAATCTGGACACTGCTTAAATATTATGGACATGACAATGTGCAGATTTTAAAGGGTGGATATGAAAGATGGGTTTCTGATGGGCATCCTGTAACTCAGGAAACAAAAATCCCCCCTCACCCCCCTTTAGTAAAGGGGGGCAGGGGGGATTATCCCTTTAAGGTCAAACCAAAGCCTGAGATGGTAGCTACATTGAGCTGGATACTCAATAAAAAGAAAGATATGACGATTCTCGATATGCGTTCCTTCGCTGAATATATTGGAACTAATACAGCCGGTAATAAAAGAGGCGGCTCTATCCCAGGGGCTATAAATATTGAATGGGTTGAACTTGCAGGGGATTCTACTGTTAAATCAGCAGAGGAGATACAAAAGGTCTTGAGTAAATACGGTATAGTCAAAGATAGAGAGATTGTCACCTATTGCAATTGGGGAATAGGGAGGTCAACTTATGGGTTTATGCTGCTGAAGATGCTTGGATTTGAAAAGGTGAGGGTCTATGGCGGGTCTATGGAAGAATGGTCGGCAAAGGCTGATTTACCAATAGGGGATGTAAAGAGTATTCCCGCAGACTTATAAAAAACCTTAAACCACAGATGACAAAGAAAAAGACAAAAAATATTTAGCCACAGATTTACACAGATAAAATAAATAATTTTCTAATTCTTTAAAAATCTGTGTCCATCCGTTAAATCTGTGTCATCTGTGTTCTGTGGTTAGTTAGGGAGGTGTTTAAATGAAGATATTGAGTGGACTTATTATCGGTGCAATCTTTGGTTTCATGCTTCATAGAGGGGGTCTTGTGAGATATTCCCGAATAATAGGGGCATTGCTTTTGAGAGATTTTAAGGCAATGAATTTTATGTTTACAGGGCTTGGCGTGGCAGCCCTCTTATATGGTATTTCTGATTTGATGAACCTTGGAACAGTCCCGCGTATTAATGGATATTTTGGGATAGGTCACATTATTGGAGGGATTCTTTTCGGAATTGGTATGGCTTCTGCTGGTCTCTGTCCAGGGACATGCGCTGCAAGATTCTCTTCAGGGAAATTATTGATAGGGGTGGGGGTAGTGGGTATCTTTGCAGGGGTCTTTATGTATGATCTCCTCTTCCCTGTAGTTAGCGCCCTTGGAGGAGAGCCGAAGTTTATTACACTGGCGATGGTTTTTGATATTCCTTACGGTTATCTTGCCATTATCTTTGGCTCTCTTTTTATTGGGATGAGTTTCTTCCTATCAATAATAGACCCATCTAAGAAGTTTGACAATATTGAGAAAGGAAAAAACCTTCTGCAAAGAGAATGGGGATGGTTTTCAACAGGCGCAGTTGCAGGAATAATGATATTTATCAGCACTGCCATTGGGGAGTATCTCTCCTTTGCCGGTGGTTTCCTTGCCCTGGGGGCGCATCTGTCATCCATCTTTGGCTATTCCTTTCAGAGTGTCCCTTCATTGAATGAAAGCACCCTATGGCGAGCCATGCTATCTTTAGGGGTTTTTCCCGGAGCATTCTTAAGCTCCTATCTTGCGAAGACTATAGAACAGGAAAAGGTTACACCACTCTTTCAGGAGGCATTCAGCTCCAATATGGGACTCAGGGGTTTCACAGTATTTACCAGTGGAGCCTTAATGACCTTTGGCGCCCTTATAGGCGGGGGATGCACCACAGGCGCCTTTATGTCAGGCTGGCCTACATTATCAATAGGTAGTTTTGTAATGGGGGGGACATTTTTTTTAGTTGCAATGATAATGGCAAATATTATGTTCATAGGCAGATACCGTCTTATTGGAGAGGTTAAGGAGAAGTTCAGACTTAATCTGGCAAATGATTAAATTAAGGAAGTGTCAGTGTCAGTGCCAGTGTCAGTATAAGTATTTTTTACTGACACTCACACTTACACTTACACTTTTTTAGTTATGGACATAAATAGAAGGGAATTTATTAAGAAAGGTGCTATAGGAGGGGCTACCCTCCTCCTTTACCCTGCCTGCCTTACCAAATCAGAAGAAGGGGGATATGTCCCTCCCGAGTTAAGGAGGGTAAGCAATCTCACTCTGAATCTATATAGAAATGAATTTGATATAACGAGAGGGACAAGCACAGGATACTCGCCTCACTGTGTCAATTGTAA
>JACRGN010000194.1 GCA_016234205.1 Nitrospinota bacterium
ACACTTATTTATGATTAAAATCATATAAGAGATTATTTTTAAGAATGCAAGTAAAGTAGAATAATATCACTCATGCATAAAATGTCAATAATAATTTTCAACAGAACAAAGACTTGAACACAAATAACACGAATAAAACTGATTACACGAATAACTACTAATGTTTGTGTTATTCGTATATTCGTGAAATTCGTGTTCCAGAATTTTATAATTTCCTATATATGAACAGAAGGACTGCTAAAGAGTCAAAAGAGAGTATTTTAGAGGCTGCAATTAAGGTGTTTTCAGAAAAGGGCTATTCGCAGACCACCATCAGAGAGGTTGCGGAAAGGGCAGGGATAAGTGTTGGCGGGGTGTATATATATTTCAAAAATAAGGAAGAGATATATTTTACACTTTTAAAATACCTTCTGGACGAGTTTAGAGAGAGGTCAGGAGAGTCCATTGAAGGTATTGAAGACCCTGCAGAGGCTGTCAAAAAATATATAGCCATAAATCTTAATTATGCACAAAAATTTAAAGGGCTTATTCTGATTGAGGGGAGGGAGCATGGCTTTACATCCTGTATTGATATAAAAAAGAAGTTCTTTAGAGGGCAAAGAAAATTGATAGAAGAAATAATCAGGAAGGGTATAAGTTCGGGAAGGTTTGAGAGATGTAATGTGGAAGGGACAGCAAGGGTAATCATAGGCACACTAAGAGGTTTTATCCTCTCCCTTGTAATGGATTCAGATGCCCTATTTTCACAAAAAGAGTGCAGCAATCTTATACTCGGTGGACTTTTAAAGAGAGGTGTAAAATGAAAAAATATGCTTTATTGGTAATGTCTTTTTGTTTGCTGATTTTTACTTTCACCGCCTGTGAGAAAAAAGAGGTAAAGGCTATTACAGAAAAGGTCATCAGTGTTCAGGTTCATCCTGTGAAGAAGAAGTCCTTGAGGCCGTTCATTAATAATGTCGGGACATTGAATCCATTTGAAGAGGTTACAGTCAGTTCCGAAGTGGATGGCATCCTGAGGGATGTAAATGTTGATAATGGTTCAGGGGTATCAAAGGGGATGGTTCTTGCGGTCATAGACGATACTGATTATAACCTTGAGGTTGAAAGGGGAATGGCGGCGCTGAAACAAGCAGAGGCAAGTCTATCAAATATAAAACTGGAATATCAGCGGAAAGAGGAGCTTTACAAAAAGGAACTTTTAACAAAACAGCAGTATGATGATGTAACGGCAAGGCTGTCAATTGCAGAGGCTGAGCTTGAGAGGGCAAAGTCTTCCATTTCTACAGCGAGGCAAAAATTATCAAAGACAAAAATTTATTCTACCCTATTCGGGGTTGTTAAGGAAAAAAAGGTATCGTCTGGAAATTATGTAAAAAACGGTACGCCGCTTTTAGTAATTATACAGACAAATCCTGTAAAGCTTGATTTTACTGTTAATGAGAAGGACTTAGAAAAAATCAAGAAAGGACAGGATGTATTCTTTACAGTGTATGCCTTCCCTGATAAAGAGTTTAAGGGGAAGTTAAATATTATCTACCCAAGTGTTGACGAAAGGACAAGGACACTCAAGGTAGAGGCACTCGTTCCCAACGATGCTCAGCTTTTAAAGCCTGGTTTCTTTGCAAAGATCATGCTTTATACCGGTGCTGCGAAAGACATATTCCTTGTGCCAGTAACATCCCTTCTTTATGAGGAAGAAAAGATAAAGGTATTTGTTGTGGAAGGTGATAAGGCAAGGGAGAGGTTTGTTAAAATCGGACAGAAATATAGATTACAGTCAGAGGTCGGGAGTCGGGAGTCTGAAGTCGAGAGTCAAGAGTCAGAAATAACAGAATTTGTCGAAGTTGTCAAAGGGCTTAAAGAAGGCGAGCAGGTTGTTGTCGTGGGACAGCAGAATCTGTTTGAAGGGGCAAAAATAAAGATAGTCGGGGGTAAGGACTAAATTATATGTGGCTTGCTGATACATCTATAAGAAGGCCGGTTTTTGCAACAATGCTCATCATGGGGCTTGTTGTACTTGGGATTGTAAGTTATCCGAGAATTGGTGTTGACCTCTTCCCAAAGGTTGAGTTCCCGATGGTGAATATCACCACTACACTCAGGGGTGCAAGCCCTGAGATAATGGATATAGATGTGACGGACAAGATTGAGGAGGCGGTAAATACCATAAACGGTGTGAAGACCATTGCCTCAACAAGCACTGAGGGTGTATCTACAGTCATGGTGGAGTTTGTCCTTGAGAGAAATATTGACCTTGCCGTTCAGGATGTAAGAGAAAAG
>JACRGN010000197.1 GCA_016234205.1 Nitrospinota bacterium
ATGGGGATTTTGGGGAAGGTTTCCAAAATCCCCATATTTTTCTTTATTATATAATAATATAATATGGTATAATATACGCACTAATATTTTTTTTTAGGAGGAAGTTTAAATGGCAATCGTAGAGACGCAAAAACCAAAAATCAGGATACCTTCTGATATTAAGAAGGACAGCATCATTGAGGTAAAGGTAAAGATTGACCACCCCATGGAATCAGGCCTTCGCAAGGACAGGGAGACAAAAAAGCCTATTCCAAAGCATACACTTGAGAAGATGGTGGTGTATTATGGCGGCGAGCAGATCAGCGAGTTTGAGCTTTCACCGGGTCTGAGTGAAAATCCATTAATAGGCTTTAAGATAAAGGCAGCAAAGTCAGCGCCGCTTAAAGTGTCAATGACCTGCTCAGAAGGCAATAAATTTGAAGAGACTGTAGAGATTAAGATTGGTTAAATAATTAATTGTAGGGGCAGGCCTCTGTGCCTGCCCTTATTTTACAGGGCGAACACATAGGTTCGCCCCTACATTATGAGAACATCAATAGGTGTCTTCTTATTCCTTATTTTATTCCTTCCAGTTTCAGCACTTTCATACACCCACTCAACATCCCTAATACAATGGCATGAGTACTCAGACGGCGCCTTTGCAATAGCAAAGAAAGAGAATAAGCCTGTTTTTATGCTTATCACTGCAATCTGGTGCCATTGGTGCAATGTATATGAAGAAAAGAGCCTTGCAGATAAGGATATGGCAGGATACATAAATAAGAACTTTATCCCAATATTTGTTGACTATGACAAAAGAAAGGATATTAGCAAACAGTATCCTGCAACAGGTCTGCCTGTAACAGTAATCTTATCGCCTAAAGGCGAAAGGCTTGCAACAGTAGCTGGATATATTCCAAAAGAGAGGCTGCTCCAGAATTTAAAAACAACAGTATGGTCATTTAAAAGTGGAGATATGCAGCCGCAGGCAGTAACAGAGAAGGAAACGGAGAAGCGAAGCACTGGAGAGGCTACCCGTTTTAGCATCAGAGAGCTTAAAAAAATTATCTCAGGCTTCAAAGAGATTGTGCTTTCCAATTACGACCCTCAATATGGCGGTTTTGGGAAATCGCAAAAGATACCTTATGCTGATGTCCTTGAGGTTCTTTTATATCTTTATGAAGATGAAAAAGACAAGAAGTGGCTGGATATTGTTGCAAACAGCCTTGACCACATGGCAGGCCTCAAGCAAAAGGGAGGCGATAAGAAACCTGACTCTGCTTTTTTATTGGGGCTTTATAAAAACAGAGAAGGAAAGGACTGGGTTGATAGGGTAGTTGAGCTTCAGAAGATGTATAAAATTTCCGGCATCTATGACAAAATAGACGGGGGATTCTTTAGATACGCCACTGAAAGGGACTGGTCAAGGCCGCATTTTGAAAAACTGCTTTCTGATAATGCGGATTTTATAAGATTATATCTTAATGCCTATAGAATTACAAAGAATGACAAGTATAAAATGGTTGCTGAGGGTTCTTTGAATTATGTATTAAAGACCCTTTACAATGAAAAAGAGAACAGATTTTATAACAGTCAGAGGTCAGATATTGTTTATTATTATCTTTCAGAGAAGGATAGAAAGGCTGTGGGTTCACCTGATGTAGACAGGACTGCCTTTGCTATCTCCCAATCAAAGATGATTATAACCCTTCTGCATGCTGCTGGTCTGTCTGCTTTTACTTCTCCCCCCTTAGTAAAGGGGGGAGAAGAGAGATTATTGGTAAAGGGGGATGAGAGGGGATTATCGGATGGAAGATATAAAGAGATTGCTCTTTTATCCCTTCAGTTTATCCAAAAGAATATCCTGACAGAAAAGGGTGTTTTAAGCTATTATGACCCTTCAAAGAAGGAGAAGGGTTTAACAGGCCAGCTTGAAGAGAATCTCTGGGCAATCCTTGCGTTTAAGGAGGCATATCTCTATACAAAAGACAAGAATTACCTTAATACTGCAGAGACTTTGGCGCAATTTGTTGTAATCAACCTTTATGACAAAAAACAGGGCGGTTTTTATGAGTTTTCATCCAAAGGTGAAAGGCCATATCTGTTAAATGGCCTGGCAGCATATACAATGCTTGAGCTTTATAAACTCACTAATAAAGCAGAATATCTAAAGACAGCAAAAGAGACCATCGGTATCTTTCCGCCTGATAAAAACAAACCATCCTCACCGTACTTTGTAAGGGGCGCGATGTATCTGATACAGGAATAGACAAGACTATAATCAATATGATACTATTTAACCATAATGAATATTGGATATAATCCTGAAATTCTGGTTGCTGCTGAAACTGCTCCATTGCTTCGGGATATAAAGCCGCCAAAGGAAATGATTTATCTTGAATGGTGGTTTATTGTTTTATTGATCTTGATTTTTAGTACTGTTATTTTGTTTACCTTTTATAGGAACAAAAGCAGATTCACAGAAAAATCAGAGATTGCAGATAGCGCCGTAACTGAGCAAAGGGGTCATTCAAATGAATTAAAGGATGCAAAAGAGATTCAGGATGAGAAGGAGTACTACAGGGTTATTTCATATATTTTGAGGAGACATATAAAGGACAAATATCAGATTAATGCCTTAGAGTCGCCAACAACAATGATTATTGCTGATATGGCTAAGGTGGACGCAAGTAATGATGAGTTTAAAATAGTTCAGTCAGTTCTTAATACAGCAGATATGGCAAAGTTTGCAGGAGCGGCTTTTGGTAAAAAGGAGAGGGAGAGGGTTTACGAGGATGTGGGGTTAATAATGAAATAGGAGAGAGGAATTTTATAATGAAAAAGAAAAAGGATATTAATGCTCATATAACAGAACATAACAGTATTATAAAAAGGATGACTGATGAGATTAAAAAGGTCATTATTGGTCAGGATGCGATTATAGAAAAGGTGCTTATCGGCCTTTTTTCAAAGGGGCATATTATAATTGAAGGCATGCCAGGCTTAGCTAAGACACTCCTTTTAAAAACACTGTCGCAGATAATTCATACATCATTTAACAGAATCCAGTTTACACCTGACCTGCTGCCTGCAGACCTTATTGGCACAAGGATATACGATAGAAGAACAGGGAAGTTTTATACAAGAAAGGGGCCGATCTTTGCCAATCTGATTCTTGCAGATGAGATAAACAGGGCGCCTGCTAAGGTTCAGAGCGCGCTCCTTGAGGCAATGGAGGAGAAACAAGTAACCATTGGCGACGAGACATTTAAACTTGACGAGCCATTTATGGTTATGGCAACACAGAACCCGATTGAGAGTGAAGGCACATACAGGCTTCCGGAGGCGCAGGTGGACAGGTTCATGTTAAAGATTAAAATTGGTTACCCGAGTTTTGATGATGAGCACGAGATAATAAACAGGATGACAACAGGCAGGGGAATTAAGGTTAAGACGATAACAACACCTGATGAGATATTAAGAATCAGAGAGATCGTGGATAATATATATGTGGATGAGCTTATTAAAAAATATATCTTAAATATTGTATTTGCAACAAGGAAGATGGGCAGCAATGGTGTTGGAATTGAGGAGCATATTGAGTACGGCGCGTCTCCACGGGCATCAATATATCTTACAACCACAGCCAAGGCGCATGCCTTTATCAATAGCCGCAGCCATGTAATGCCAGAGGACGTTGCAGCTACTGCTTTTGAGGTTTTAAGGCACAGGATTATTTTGACCTATGAAGCAGAGGCAGGGGGTGTTTCAACAGACGAGCTGATTAAGAGGTTGTTTGAGAAGGTGGAGGTGCCGTGAACCAACAAAAAGACATCTTCAAAAACATCAGAAGGCTTGAGATAAAGACAAGGCGGTTTGTTGATTCTGTTTTTCAGGGCGACTATACAAGCCATTTTAAGGGCAAAGGCCTGGACTTTGTTTCTTTAAAGGAATATGAAGATGGCGATGATGTTGGCAATATAGATTGGCCTGTTACAGCAAGACTCGGCGAGCCTTATGTCAAGACATACAGGGAGGAGAGGGAGCTTCCTGTGATGATTGTTATAGACAAAAGCCCTTCTATGAATTACGGTATAAATTCACAAAAAAAATGGGATGCTGTATTAGAGGTTTCAGCAGCGCTTATCTTTTCTGCTTTAAGGTCAAATAACAGGGCAGGGTTGATAGTTTTTTCGGATAAGATAGAGCAATATATTCCGCTTAAAAAGGGAAAGGGGCATGCCTTCAGGATATTAAGAGGATTGACTGGAGAGAAAATAAAAAATGATACCCTCTCCGAACCACGTCTTTCCCTCCAGTTCCTCCAAAAGGCGGTAAAGAAGAAGACGATTGTTTTTTTTATCTCTGATTTTTATTTTCCCCTTGAAAAAAAATACTGGCTGAGTTCTGCCAAGATGTATGACCTGATTGCTGTAAGGATTTCAGATAAGGATGAGATTGAATTTCCTGATATCGGCCTTGTTGATATTATTGATTCTGAGACAGGCGAATATCTTTCCTTTGATTCAAGCGATAAGGCTTTTAGAGAGGAATATTTAAAAACAATGGCTGAATCAGAAAAGACAAGGCATCAATTTTTTAGCAGTTTAAAGATAGACGATGTTTTAATAAGAACAGACAGGCCGTTGACAGCGCCCTTTCTAAGCCTGTTTTACAGAAGGGCAAGGCAGGGAATAAGGGTGTAATAAATCAAAAATAAAAAATCAAAAGTCAAAATTAAGGAATCCTTATTTATTAATTATGTTCCATTTCGAAAACCCAATTTTTTTCTTGCTTATACCTCCTGTGACAGCGCTCTTTTTTCTGCTTCGCAGGCTGCGCAGGTATAATGCAGTTTTTGTTTCTAATATCAATCCAATTAAAAAATCAGTAACAAGATACAGCCATACAAAGATTATTCTTCTTATCCTTAATATTGCTGTGATGCTACTTCTTGTATCAATTGCAGCAGGGCCAAGAGGCGTCGGTGGAATAAAGGAAGATAAGCTTACAGGCATAGACATTGTAATTGCAATGGATATCTCAGGCAGCATGAGGGCAGAGGACTTTAAACCGAACAGGATAGAGGCGGCAAAAAGGATAACAATAGATTTTATTGAAAAGATGAAGGGCAACAGGATTGGTCTTGCGCTTTTTGCTGGAAGGAGTTTTACGCAAGCGCCATTAACAGTTGACTATGAGATATTAAAGACATTCATAAACAGGATTGATTTGGGGATGATTGATATAAGCGGCACAGCTATCGGTGATGCAGTAGTAACAGGCGTAAATAGATTATTTGATAATAAGGCCAGGAGCAAAGTGGTAGTGCTCCTGACAGATGGCGAAAATAACGGCGGAAGCATTGATCCTTTAACTGCTGCAGCAGTTGCAAGGCATAGGGACGTTAAGGTCTATACAATCGGCATAGGCACGTCAGAAGGCGCTCCAATACCCGTGTATTCTGAGTCAGGCAGGGTAGTTGGCAGAATTTTAGTAAAGATTGATGAGAAGCAGTTAAGGGATATTGCAGAGATTACAGGCGGGAAATATATCAGGGCATCTGATGAAAAGGGTCTTATTAATGCCTTTAACCAGATAGCAGCCATGGAAAAGGGCGCTATAGAGATAAAGAGATACACCATATACAAGGAATATTATCCGCATCTTGCTGTTATAGCAGTATTTATCTTCTCATCATCCTTTTTTTATGAAAGGATTAAAAGAGGCATAAGAAGGAATCAGATTATTAAAGACATATTCGCCGTCTCTTTGATACTGCTACTGCTCTTTATTGCAGTCAGCCAAAAGGCAGGGGGCAAGGATACAGATGGAGAAGGCATGGATATTGTAGTTGCCATAGATGCCTCTTTGAGTATGCTTGCAGAGGATGTGAGTCCAAACAGGGCAGGTTATGCAGACAGCCTTGCAAAGAGGATTATTACCAGCCTGCCTGTTAAAAGGGCGGGTATTGTCCTCTTTTCAGATTACGGCTATATA
>JACRGN010000193.1 GCA_016234205.1 Nitrospinota bacterium
GTTCATCTGCGTCCCATTATTTTTCTTTTGTCTTTTTTAACAGTGGTATAAGTATATTAAGCACAAATGTAGCACCGCCTAAGATAGCAATGAGACCGCCAAATCCCATTATACCCATCCCTGCCAGTTTAACGAAATCATCAAGTTTCTGTGCCTCGCCGTATGTCTTCCTCGGCACGCCATGAGTCCCTGCCCAGAACATCCCAAGTATAAATAGCATTTGTCCAATACCGTATAGATAAGGCTGAATCTTTGCCATTCTGGTATCAGGGACATCTCTATTCAATAAAGGCAGAATGTAGTAGGATAGACCCATGAAAGAGAGTGTAACACCCCCTATAACGCCGTGGTAATGTGACGGTATCTTAATATCAATACCCCTTATCATCAGGGATAAAATCCCACCTGTTGAAAATAGAATAATGGAGAAAATGAGTGCGGAAAATCCGGGTTTATCCCATGGAAGTTTCTTTATTTCATCCTTAAAAGATTTTATTGCAATAATGACAGCAATTGCAAAGGCACCTGCAGGAGGTCCCATCCCGAGCTGCATCAGGCGGGTAAACCAATCCCTCATTTCCATTCCTATTACATCAAAGAAAAAATAGAATAGAGGGGCAGGGAGTGTGAATCCGAAGGAGATTAATAAAAAGAGCTTTGCAGGGCGGTCAGGCATTGGTGATTTATTTAGAATAATCTGAGATAAAAGTATCCACGCACATATCATTCCGAATGTATTTGAGAATTGGAGTATATGCCCCCCTCCCCAGAATAATTTTTCAAAATATGTATTGATATTAAGGGCAGGCGGCAAAAAAAGGTAGGCAAGGAGAAAACAGGAGAGTGCTATAAGCACCACTAATCCTGTAATGCCCATTATAAAAGTAATAAGAGAAAGGTTTTTATTTTTATCAGTTGTGACATTTTTATAGACTGACAATAGTGTGTTGGCTATTGTCAAAAAGATTCCTGATGCGAACATGATTAATCCTGTATAAAAGGCAGGATGGGTTAATACAGGAATATAATTTGCCAGGAGAGGTTCACCCCATGCCCTGATACCTGATATTATTATTATTATTGTCCCTCCAGAGGAAAGGAAAAAGCCGGCCCATGATAAAGGGAGGCTGAATAGTTCACCCTTTGAAAATATTGTGCCTGCCAATATCCATAAGACGCCTTCAAATGCCAAAAACCATATTACAACAGAGAGAACAACATGGGTTACAAGTGCAGTATAAAGATAGTCTTTTACAGGGAGGATACCCTGTATAAATGGCGTCCTTGACATTGCCAGGAGAAAGGCAAATATGCCGGCAAATATAAGGGTTGAGACGGCAAAGAACAACCATGCATAGATTAATCTTGAAGCCTGTTTATTAATTTTATTATTAGTGAAAATTTCCATAAGGGTTTTAAATCAATTTTTTAAGATTTTGAGCAAGACTCACCTGCTAACTTAATAAGGTGGGGAAATGAAATATCAGTAAAGGATTTTTTAAAATTAACTGCCAGTAACCGCAGATGGTTTTATCTTGGCACCCTTTAATGCTTTTCTTCTTTTTTCTGCCCTTTTCTTTGCCCTTAATCTATTTTTATGCTGTATCCTTTTATGCTTGCTTTTTGAGCTTGCCATAGATGAAAAATAACATTCCGATAACTAAAGTGTCAAGTTATTTTAATGCACAGAAAATTATAAAGAAGTGTCAGTTAATAGTGTCAGTGTCAGTAAAAAATACTGACACTCCCACTGACACTGACACTTTTAGATTTTTGTTACTGACTTTTGTTGACCTTGACACAGTAGTTTTAACTAAGATATAGTTATGAGACATGAAAGAAAATCTCACAGAAAACAGGTCAGGCATAATAGATTACAGGGATGTTTACAGAATTGTAATTAAAGTAAGGAGAGAGGACATTGTTTATTTGAATGGTATCTTTGAATCCTATGATAATCTTGCCATTATAAGGACAATAGACCGATGGGAGTCGCTTGTTGAGATTCTCGCATCACCTTATTTTGTTATAGATGTGAAGAGGATTTTAGAGGAATTAAAGAAGGAGATTCAATTAGAGATAGTAGAGGAGAACCACCCCTCACCCTCCCCTCTCCCTTGAGGGGAGAGGATTAAGGTGAGGGATTATTTTTTGAGGAGCCGGGATGATTGAACAATCAGTTATAAAAAAGATATTGAAAGAAACATTGGCAAATGGAGGGGAACTATCTGAGTTATTTATAGAGGACTCGGCATCCACCAGTATAGTCTGTGAGGATAATAAGATTGAGCAGGTTATAAGCGGCAGGGATGTAGGTGCTGGTTTGAGGTTGATATATGACAAGAGGACTGCATACGCATATACAAATGATATTAATGAAAGCTCACTCCTTGACCTTGCAAGAAGAATCAGGAGTGCTGCGAAGGGTAATGCGGATATTGTATTAGATATGACTGTCAGGAGACCTCATATTGATTTCCCGATCCTGAAAGATGTTGACAAGGTTGCTACAGGCAAGAAGATTGAAAAGGTGAAGATTGCCAATGAGACAGGAAGAAACTTTGACAAAAGGGTAAGGCAGGTAAAGGTCATGTATCAGGATGGGCGAAGAAAGGTAATGATAGCAAACTCTAAAGGGGAACAGGCAGAAGATGATAGGAGTGGTATTGTATTTGTTATGCATGTAATTGTATCGGATGGAACAACAATTCAGACTGGATATGAGTCTGCAGGCGGGTTTATGGGTTTTGAACTTTTTGATGAGGAACGACCTGATAAGGTGGCAAGGACTGCCGCAAATAGGGCAATTATGATGCTTGAGGCTGATAAGTCACCGGCAGGAGAGATGACAGTTGTCCTCTCCAGTGATTCAGGGGGGACAATGATACATGAGGCAATAGGGCATGGACTTGAAGGGGACTTTATTCAGCAGGGATTATCTGTCTATTCAAAGAGGCTTGGAGAAAAAATCGCCTCTCCTCTTGTTACAGTAATAGATGACTCTACTCTACCTGCAAAAAGAGGTTCTTTCAGGTTTGATGATGAAGGGACTCCATCACAGAGGACAGTCCTTGTGGAAGATGGTGTGCTTAAACAGTTTATGTATGACAGGCTTAGTGCAATGAAGGGTGGAAAGTCTTCCACTGGAAACGGCAGGAGGATGTCTTATAAATACCGTCCTATACCGAGGATGACAAATACATTTATTGCCCCCGGCAAAATGAATCCTGACGAGATTGTGCAATCAGTAAGAAAGGGTCTATTCGTGAAAAAGATGGGCGGCGGAGAGGTAAACATAGTCAATGGGGATTTTGTATTTGAAGTAAGTGAAGGCTATTTAATAGAAGATGGAAAAATCAAACAGCCTGTAAAGGGTGCGACACTGACAGGGAACGGACCTGAGGTTCTTAAAGAAATTGATATGGTGGGAAATGACCTCGGTTTCAGTATAGGGACATGCGGTAAAGATGGTCAGGGTGCCCCTGTCTCCGATGCCCAGCCAACCCTAAGGATACCAAAGATAATAGTAGGCGGGACAAATATATAAAGTGTCAAAGTATCAAAGTATCATAGTATCAAAGTCCTTTGACTCTTTGACCCTCTGACACTTTGACTCTCTATTTTTTTGCCTTTTCTATCTTTTCTAAATCCTCGTTCTTTCCCATTACAATGAGACTATCACTGTCTTTTATGACAAAATCGGGGGAGGGGATGAAATTTATTCTTTCGGGGATGAGTTCCTTTACTGCAATTATCTGTGTGCCATATTTATTTCTGAGTTGGAGGTCGCGGATAGATTTCCCTATGAAGCTGCTGGGCGGGGCGATCTCCATTATGCTGTATCCTTCAGCTAAAGGCAGATAATCAAGGAGATTTGTTGAGCTTGCACTCATTGCGACCTTTACTGCTATATCCTTTTCAGGGAATATTATCTCTGTGGCGCCTATTGTGCTCAATATCTTTCCGTGGTCTTCTGTAATCGCCTTTGCAACAATATTTTTAATTCCCATTTCTTTCAGATAAAGGGTAGTAAGGACACTGGCGTCAAGGCTTGTGCCAAGTCCTATGATAGCGACATCAACATCATGAACACCAAGTGCCATAAGGGTCTCTTTGTCTGTAGCATCCGCTACAATAGCCTGCGTGGAGAAGTCTTTTATCTTCTGGACTATCTCTTTGTTTTTATCTATTGCAATTACCTCATGCCCTTTTTCATACAGACTCTTTGCAACATAGAAACCGAACATCCCCAATCCTATAACTACAAACTTTCTCATATTACCTCCAAAAGAAAATAGCTCATGGCTGATAGCTGATAGCTCATAGCAAAAAACTATAAGCTATGAACCATGAACTATGAGCTAATTATCCTACCATCAAATTCTCTTCAGAATATCTAAATTTCCCCTTTGCCTCCTCACGGCTTACTGCAAGGGCTATTGTCAATGGTCCCAGTCTCCCTACAAACATGACAATGCAGATAATCAGTTTGCCAAGTTCTGTAAGCCTCTCCGTTATTCCAGCCGACAGACCGACAGTTCCAAATGCTGAAACCACCTCAAACATGATTTCAATAAATGATACCCTGCTCTCCTGATGAGGTATATTATATAGCTCGGTTATAGTCAATAAAATAGTAAAAATGGTAATGACAACAAATGAGATGGATGTTATTGCCATAGACCTTGATGCCACCTCCAGAGGTATAGTCCTGTTGAATATGCTTACATCCTCCCTTGCATGAAATCTTGACTTTATTATAGCAAATAGGACACCAAATGTCGTTGTCTTTATACCCCCGCCTGTAGAGCCGGGTGAAGCGCCAATAAACATGAGCATTATCATGATGAATAGTGTCGCATTTGTGACCATGGCAAAATCTACAGTATTAAATCCGGCAGTCCTTGTAGTAACGGATTGGAAAAGTGAACATATAATCTGGTCATGCAGTACCATATCTTTGAGGGTATTATTTTTTTCTAAAACAAAAAATATGACAGTTCCTCCAAAGATAAGGATGGCTGTTACAATCAGTGCCATCTTCGTATGGAGGGATACCTGTCTTTTGAATTTACTGTATAGAATAGTTTTTATCTCATGGAGGAGGAAAAATCCAAGCCCTCCTGATATTATTAAAAGAATAATTGTTAGGTTTATGACAGTATCCTTTTGGTATCTTATAAGGCTGTCACGGAATGGTGAGAATCCTGCATTGCAGAATGCTGCTATTGAGTGAAATATGGATAAATACATGGCATCAAAGAGGTTGTATTCAAAACTAAATCTTATTAATAATATTACAGCACTGATACCCTCTATTAAAATTGTAAAAAAGAATATGTGTTTCAGGAGTGAATATATGTCCCTCCCTGTGTGTGTAAAAGACTCTTGTATCATCAGCTTCTCATAAACAGAAATCTCTCCTTTTAAGATATA
>JACRGN010000195.1 GCA_016234205.1 Nitrospinota bacterium
ACGGCAGGGCACAGGTGGATGAAGTTATAACCCTTGCCATGCTCGCCTCGCTTTCAAATTATTCTTTTAAAGTGCGCAGTCACGACATACATTTGACCGCCAGCATCGGCTTGGTCTCCTTCCCGGACAACTGTTCCGATTCCGATTCAATGTTAGAAAACGCTTATATTGCCATGAGTTATATAAAAGAACATGGACCCGGCAGCCATTGCCGGTTCAACCCGAACATGACAGCCACCGCCATAAACCGCATGATGATAACGAACGAGATCAGGCATGCTATAGAAAAAAACGAATTGTTGCTGCATTACCAGCCGCAGGTGGAGATGTCTACAGGGAGGATAGTCTGTGTTGAGACGTTACTGCGATGGAAGAGGGGAGAGGGTTTGGTGAGCCCTTCCAGTTTTATCCCCATAGCCGAGGAGACCAAACTTATAATACCTATTGGGGAATGGGTGCTGCGCGAGGCATGCAGACAGGCCTGCCAGTGGCATAATGCCGGATTTAAAGGTCTCCGGGTCGCGGTTAACATCTCTTCGGTCCAGCTTTGCGATAAAGCCCTGAAAGAGACTGTTTCAAATATCCTCAGGGAGACGGGGCTTGCCGCTCATTTCCTTGAGCTGGAACCTACGGAGAGCTCAATAATGAACAACATTACAGATGTGATAGCGATATTGAAAGATATAAAATCAATGGGTGTCCTAATAGCCATTGACGACTTCGGCACCGGCTATTCTTCTTTTGGTTATCTAAATCAGCTGCCTCTTGATAAGCTTAAGATTGATCAATTATTCATACAAAATATAGTTTCAGACAGTAACGCACTTGCGATAATGCAGACTATAATAGCCCTGGGCCATAAGCTTAATCTTAAGGTTATTGCCGAAGGGGTTGAGAATACGGCACAGATGGACATCCTTCTGGAGAACGGCTGCGACGAGATGCAGGGCTATTACTACAGCAGACCGCTCCCGCCGGCTGAAATGGAGCTTCTCCTGAAGGATAAGAAGCTTTTTGAACCGTTTGGAGACTGACCTGAGGCCGATGGAACCCGGATAACACGGATGAGACGAATTGACACAGAATATCAGTCAAATATATTATGAATGAATTTAAAGAATCTTCCAATATAGTTAAGAAAGCTATCCCGTTTTTATCTAAAAATAAAATTCCTTTGACTCCTGAGAATTATAAGGTTGCATACGAGTATTATAGCGGGAATATTCCTGATCTGAAAAATAGTGTAGATGGATTATTGGATAGCGGAGGGCTTACTGAAACTGGAATTAAGGAGATATATATTAAGTTCTTCAGCAGAGATTTTGATAGAGAATATAACAATAAGTTGACGGAGCATGTAAATGTTGTTAATGAAACTGCAGATAGGATTGAAGGAATGATTGTTAGTACAATTAAAGAGATATTTATGTCTATAGGTAAGGCAGGCAAGTATAATGATTCCCTTAATGAATGTTTCAATAATCTTATAATTGCGGATAATATTGATAAACTAAAAAATACTATATCTTCATTATTAAAACATACTTCCGATATTGTAACATCTTATTCAGAGACTGAAAGAGAATTTAAGGAAACTGTAAAAGAGCTTGAGAAGGTAAAAGAAGATCTTAGAAAGTCAGAAAAGGATGTAAGAACCGATATGCTTACAAAAGTTCATAACAGATATGCATTTAACGAGAAAATGATTGAAGAATTAGAAAGATTTAGCAGATATAAAAGCCCGTGTTCATTATCTATTATAGATATTGATGATTTTAAAGTGATTAATGATAAATATGGTCATCCTGTAGGGGATAAGGTATTAATTGATGTGGCTAAAATCATAACTGATAGCCTGAGAAAAATAGATCATGTATCCCGTATAGGTGGTGAAGAATTTGCTTTAATACTACCAAATATTAATCTGGATAATGCAGTTATAGTTATTAAGAGGATTGTTGAAGCGATAGATTCAACGGATTATACGGTTTCGGGGAAAAGCATAAAAATAACGATTTCTGCCGGTGTAACAGAATTTATCAATAAAGATATTATTAAAACAGTAATAGAAAGGGCTGATAAAAGTTTATATGATGCTAAGAATAATGGTAAAAATCGGGTTATGTTTGATCAAATAATTGTTTAGAAGTTTTATCATTCTATCTCTGTTTTAGGGATAATGGCAGGGGGGGCTTTAAAACCCCAATAGCCTTTCAAAGCCGTCCCAGAGAATCTTTCTTGCCTCAAGGCTTTTCAATGCCCCGGTTCTGGTCATATCCTGTGAATCTTTATCATGGAGATAATTCGTCAATATCTTTGTTGCAGCATCCCCATGCTCCACATCAAGGACGATATGGGATGTCCAGTATTCCATGTCATCATCTTTTATTGATATGCTGTTTTTAAGTCCATCCACTATTTTCTTAAACATGGTCGGTATAACCCATTCAACACCCGGTCCCACAGCACCGAGTCCGATGAGGAATGGCTCATATCTCGTAAGCATTGTAAGACGGTCAATAAAATTTGTCACCTCGGGAATAGGCTTAAATTTTTTCCAATCCTTTTTTTCCAGCCCTAATGCCTTTAAGAATTTTTTAAACAGGGCAGGATGCGTCTTATCAGGATTCAGGTTTCCATACTCATCTATAAGATTTTTGACCATCGCCATTCTGTCCCATTCGTGTGGGATTTTAGGAATGATATTGGCTATATAGTGGGAGAACATCTTTGCATGCTGATAATAATGGAGTGCAAAGGTTCTCACCTGTTCTTCACTTAAGCTTCCTTTAGAGAATCTCTCTAAAAAGGGATGGTTTACAGCCGCGTGAGAAAAAATCTCATCTTTTAATAACCGGATGAAATCCTCCTCAGTCTTTTCTCCTTTTGCCTCAATGCCTGAGTGGAACTCCATTGTCCCTTCCCACATCCTTTTTGCCTCTTCAATCAAATCAGGGCTTACTTCCTTTAATCCTCTCTTTTCAGCCAATCCCTCTATCTCCTTTATCACCATGCCCCTTACAAAGGGAGGGATACGCTCCACTTTTTCATCAGCCTCTTTTTTCCAGGGGAATCTCCTTTGGACCTTTGAAGACCCCTGACCCCAGTAGTCATATTTTTCCTGCATCACATCGAGGGTAACGGCAGAAAGTCCTTTATCCCTTGCCATTTTTTCAATCCTCCACCTTGTCATATTCCTCATAAAGCCTTCTGGAATCTTTTTAAGTCTATCCGTTGCCTCATTAGTCCATTTTAACTCTGATGCCTGTTCGGTCTTTGCCTCTCTCTTTTCAATTATCTCAAATCTATCTCTCCCTGCCCCGCAGACAGGACATTTTTCAGGCAGAGCCTCTGTTGTATAGCCGCATAACTTACACCGGTAAAGACTGGGAGTATCCATTGCACCCATTCCTGAATTAAAGTCCTTCAGGACAGGCATTCCGCCCATTGATTTTCTTGCCTCTCCAATAGCCTCTTCAGCAACTTCAGGGGTTATAAGCGTAGCCCCATTCCCCTGAGCAAATTTTTCAATCCTCGATTGAGTCATACTCCTCATAAATCCTTGAGGAACCCGCTCAAGCCTCTTTCTTGCTTCATCAGTCCATTTAATCTCTATCATAATCAAACTCCTTAATTACGCCTTTGTCTTTAAAAATGCACCGAGAACTTTATCCACCTTAGCTATGTGATTTTTCAGCCAGTCAACCACCATACTCTGAGCCTTTATAACAACAGCAACTGGTACAACCGCTGTCTCGAGCTGTTTTTTCAGGTCAGAAAGATTGCTTATAAATTTCTGGTGCTGTGACTTGTGCGAGGAATAGTCATTATAATTAAATTTTTCCATAGCCTTTTGCTCGTTGCCAAAATGAAATACCGTATAATCATCTAAGAACTTAAATAACTTAACAATCTCCTCCTTGCCTTTGCCTGTCTTCATTGCCTCTATCAGGCTATTAATTTTTACAAATAATTCTTTATGCTGATTATCCTGCCAGTTAATACCTGTTGCCAAATCCTGAGTCCATTCTATTGCCATAAATTTTCTCCTTTCTATATGCGAACCTTACATCTCGCATTGCATTTTTTTTCAACTGCCCTTAATCTTTTAAAGTCGCCTTTAAAGGGTTCTATTCTTTTAAGGGCATTGTAAAAGGTCTTTGTAATGCCTTTCTTTAATAAACCAAAGGGGTCTTTCTTATTTAAAGTGTAATAGCAGTGCAGTTTATCTTTGCCCATTTCTGCAACACCTGTCCTCCTTAAAATAGCAAGGTGTCTTGAGATTGTCG
>JACRGN010000196.1 GCA_016234205.1 Nitrospinota bacterium
AGATTACCCATACTTCATAAGTACGTTCTTAAATTCAAAGTATGGCATGTTTCAATCAATAAGAGAAGCGACAGGCAATGTTCAACAACATTTATTCATTGACAAGGTTATAAATTTTAAAATACCACAACTTCCAAACATCGAATATATTGGTGGAATATATAAAAAGGCAGAAATAAAATTTATTGAGTCAAATAATCTTTATTCCCAAGCCGAAACCCTGCTTTTAGAAGAACTCGGCATAAAAGATATTGACCTATCACATGAGCCTTGCTATGAGATAAATTCCGCTGATACTATTTCTGCCAACCGCATTGATGCTGAATACTACCAGCCGAAATATGAGAGGATGATTGAGGCGATAAAAAAGCATCCTCATAAATCTATTGGCGATATGTTTCGTTTAACTAAAGGTATTGAGCCTGGGAGTTCTGCTTATTGTGAGGAAGGGAAGCCTTTCATCAGAGTTAGCAACTTAAATAAGTTTGAAATCAATGATGACAACCAGCAGTATTTACCAGAAAAAACTTATTTGGAATTAAAAGCAAACTATCAACCATTAAAAGGTGAAATTCTACTAACAAAAGACGCTACTCCCAGAATTGCTTATCATTTAAAAGAGCAGATAGACGGTATCATATCCAGCGGCGTTTTAAGACTTCAAGCATTATCTGATATAAAAAGGGAGTATATTTGCTTGGTTATAAACTCTATTGTAGGACAATCCCAAATTGAGCGAGATTCTGGGGGGTCAGTAATAAACCATTGGAAGCCAAACCAAGTCCAAAGAACATTGATACCCATATTGCCTGATAAAATTCAAGAGAAGATAGAAAATCTTTGCCTTGAATCCCACTCCTCCCGTCGTCAGGCAAAGGAACTTTTAGAAAAAGCCAAGCGGAAGGTTGAAGAGATGATTGAAAAGGAATAAAAATTAGAATGAGATAGTCTATGATAGGGAAAATGATAAATGGATATAAGAAATTGCAGAAAACATGGTTGTAAAGATAAGGATGGCAATTGTTTAATACATGGTTCAGATGGATTACCTGTTCAATGTGTTGGTCGTTGGGTTGAAGATAAATTTTTCTTTTTAGAGATATTTAAATGCTTCATGTGAGGCAAGGAGAAAGTTTGCAGATAAGGGCAATGCTATTTTGATAGATTTATTTTCAGGTCATGGTAAATGTATTGTAAGAGACGAAAATTATTCTGGAATTAAAGTTTTATTAAAGAAATTCCGATAAATTAAGCAAGAGATATTATTACGAGTGCCGTTACAACTTGATATAGACAACATAAGGCATCTGCCTGCTGTTATATGTCCTATAAAGTAAAATTTATCTTTACCCCGTAAGAGACCAAAGGTCTTGCGGGGTTTAGTCAGTAGTTGTACGGCACGAGGAGAAAAGATATGATGGTCAACCTTCCCCTGCTGAATACAGGGGTTACACCATTTAACGGGATGTCAAATTTAAGAGGGGGGCAAGTAGCGGGAAAATCAAGGATTCTGTCTACAAATATAAGATCAAGCGGTAATGCAGTTCAATCGCAAGTCAGACAGGCATTATCACAGGCGTTATCAAAAGGTGGAAAGGTGAATACTACGGCATAAATTTACAACTCAATATTATTCTTCTCCAGAATTGTTCCTTTAACTTTCTCAAGATTGAGAAGAGATTTATTATAATCAATTATTGCTGAAATCTCCCTCGTCCTTGCAGCAATTAAATCCCTCTGGTATTCAAGGACATTAAAGCTTGTTGACATACCTACATCAAACTTCTTCTCCTCTGCTGAGAGCTTCTCTTCTGCAAGTCTCCTTGAAACAGCAGTGGTATTCACCCTCTTTTTATTTGTATCTATTGACCTTACTGCCTCCCGCACCTCCACAGATATCTGATGCTCTAAATTTTTAAGAGATTTTATACCCTTTTCAACATCCAATTTTGCAGCAGTATAACTGCTGTTTGCCGCCCTGTTTCCAAGTGGAATCTGGAGTGAAAGCCCAATACTCAAGTCGTAATAATTTCCTGAGGTCAGCCTGTCATAACTTTTAAAATAATCCCCTCCGAATCCACTCCTTGATGTACCCCCTGAGAATGAGACATCAACCGCCTCACCACTGATACCATTGAGCTTGAGGCTTCCGATTAAATCCAGTGTCGGATATAACTGATTCTTCTTATATTCCACCTGAATATTTTTATTCTTTAAATCTATCTTTGACTGGGCATATTCGGGCCTATTCTCAAGGGCTGTCTTCATACTCTCCTCCAGTAAAACCTCCTCCGCCAGCATTTTTGGGGTATCTATAGGAACAATCGCCAAATCCCAGTTTTTTCCATCGTCAGCCTGTCGAACCGCTTCTATATTTATAATCTTTTTAAGACTATCCTCTGTACTCTCCACCCTGTTCTGTGAAATAAGGACATCCTCCTCCCTCGCCGCTACCTCCGCCTGCGCCTGTGTAATCTCAATAGGAGCCATAGTTCCCACCTCTACCTGTATCCTGATCCTCCTCTCCAAATCCTGTGCAAGTTTGAGGGACTCCATCTTCACCTTTAAGTCCTCTACAGCAAAAACCAAATCCCAGTATATCTCCTCAACCTGAGATATAATTGTGATTCCCTTGCCCTTTAACTGGTTAATTGATATATCCCTGTTATTACTTGCAATCTTAATCTTTGCAGTATTTACATCAACACCGAAATCTTTAAGGAGATTCTGAGTTACACTTAGATTTAAGTTTGTTGTATACTGCGGTTGGAGTCCCTGAAATTTTGAATTTGACATTGCCCTCTGCGTATCCACAGAAACCTGATAATTTGTCCCTGCAGCCGCCCTCTTTTTTATGCCTGCACTAATTGAGAATGCTTCATTCTCTGCCTCAGGGGGGTTTGCAAAGGCTGAGGCACTGGGAATCCTGTTCTTTCCGAGAGATGTTGAGGCATTAAAATTATAATCAAACTCTGCCTCATTTCTTGTTATCTCTGTCTCTGTAATCTTTGGATTTATCCCCTCAATGGATATCTCAATGTTATTTTTAAGTGCAAGGGCAACAGTCTCCTTTAATGAAAGAAATAGGGCATTTTTACTCTCAATCTTCTCCTCACGGGTTGTAGCCCAAGTCTCGGAAGTAAGAAGTAAGAAGTAAGAAGTAAGAAGTAAAATAATAAATGTTAATTTTTTATTCATAAACCCTCCTTATAAAGTGTATAGAAATTATAAAACCATTAGAACACGAATTACTCTAAAATAACCATTGCTCTATTGTTTCATTGTTCTATTGTTTTTTAACAATGAAGCCATGAAGCAATAAAACAATAGTCTTTTGTATTCTTTTCATTCGTGAATATTCGTGTAAATTCGTGGCTAAAATCAGATTTTTTTCCTTCTGAATCTTTCCTGCACCACATCAAATATATCATAGGCAACAGGGACAACAATAAGTGTTAGAAAAAGTGATGTGAGAAGTCCGCCTATTGTTGCAATTGCCATCGGGGCACGGGTTTCAGAACCTTCTCCAAAACCAATCGCTACAGGTATCATACCAAAAACCATTGCAATTGTGGTCATCAGTATCGGCCTCAGCCTGACAGGTCCTGCCTTAAGGATTGCCTCTCTCCTCTCCATTCCCCTCCCCCTCAATGTATTTGTATAATCAACAAGGAGGATTGCATTCTTTTTCACAAGCCCCATCAAAAGGACAAGCCCTATGAAACTGAAGACATTGAGTGTCTTGCCTGTCAATAAGAGTGCGGTAAATGCACCTATAAAAGAAAAAGGCATGGAAAGCAGAACTGTAATTGGATGTATAAAACTCTCAAACTGGGCAGCCAGTATCATATAGGCAAGAATAACTCCAAGCACCAATGCGAATATTAAATATTTAAACGATTCACCCATGATATCTGCTATCCCTTTATATCTCCCTGAATAATCGGGAGGCAATACCTTCGCTGATATATTATCAAGCTCACCCTTAGCCTCGCCGAGGGGCTTCCCTTCAAGATTTGCAAACAGTGTTATAGCCCTCTGCCTGTCCACCCTGTTTATGACACTCGGGCCTCCCGCCTCCTGAATCATAACTATATTGGATAACTCAACAAGCCTACCATCCCTTGACCTGACATACAATCTTCCAATATCATCGGGATTAGCCCTGTCCTCGGGATTTAGCCTTACCCTTACATCATATCTCCTCCCCTTTGTCTCATCCTTGAACTTAGTTACATCCACCTCTCCCCCAATAAGAACATTTATGGTTTCTGCAATAGCCCTTATGTCAACATTAAGGTCTGCCGCCTTATCCCTGTCTATGTAAACCCTTACCTCAGGCTTCCCTGTCTCAAGAGATGTGTCAATATCAACTATCCCGGGGAGTTTTGAAAATTGGCTAACAATATCCCTTGTATAATCTCCAAGAATCTTTAAATCCCTCCCCCTTATACTGTACTGGATAGGCACCATCCTCTGCCCGCCGCCTATAAGAGATATCTCCTCTGCAGAAGCCTTAAGTCCTGGTATCTGCCTCAGCTTTTTTCTCACCTCTGCCATTATCTGCTGCTGTTTTTTTCCCCTTTCCGCCTTCGGTTTAAGCCCGATAAACATTGAGCCCTTGTTTATCTCCCGTGTCATCCCGAATCCCTGTGCATAAAAAACAGTCATTATCTCAGGGATGCCCCTTAAATTATCCTCCGCCCTCTTAAACATCTTATCCACTTCATTAATGGAATAATCGGTGGGAGACTGCAGCCTCACAATAAACCTCCCCTGGTCCTCCGGAGGGACAAACTCCTTTCCAATAAATTTTGTCATGTAGAGGCTGAATATAAATATACCTGTTGCCAGAATTACTACAACAGCCCTGTGGTTAAGGGCAATTTGTAATAACCACCTGTAAAACTCTTCAATTGCCTTATACCACCTGCCCGATTGGTGCTTCACAACCCCAGCCCCTCTGCCTTTCAGATACCTTGATGCCAGCATTGGAGTCAGAGTAAAAGATACAAATAATGACACCAGCACTGCAAATACCACAGTGAGTGAAAATTGCATAAAAAACCTCCCGATAATGCCCTTCATAAATGCAACGGGAAGAAATATTGCCACAATCGCAATAGTAGTAGCCATGACTGCAAGCCCTATCTCAGAGGTTGCTGCGGCGGCAGCCTCCATTGGCTTCATTCCCTCTTCAATATGGCGGTATATATTTTCAATAACAATAATGGCATCGTCTATAAGTATTCCAACCGAAAGAGAGAGGGCAAGCATGGACATATTATTGAAGGTGAAGTCAAACATATTCATAATGGTAAATGTGGAAACGATAGAGGTCGGTATCGCAAGGGCGCTTATAATTGTAGTCCTGATATTTTTAAGAAAGAGGAATACT
>JACRGN010000199.1 GCA_016234205.1 Nitrospinota bacterium
ATAGACAAAGGCATTGAGCGTAGAAAGGGGTATGGGTGTATTATCAATATATACCTTATTCATTGCCTATTATATCGGCATCTTAAAATCTTGCATTAGCCTATGAAAAATGGTAATTTTGAAATTCTAAGGAGATACTAAAGAGATAGTGATGGAAGCTGATATTGAAAGACTTAAAAAAATTGCAAGACAGATAAGGATTGATATACTCACCATGCTGGTTGAGTCCGGCTCAGGACATACGGGAGGCTCTCTCTCCGCCGCAGATATACTAACAGTCTTATATTTTTATAAGATGCGTTATGACCCAAAAAATCCTAAATGGGAGGATAGGGATAAATTTGTCCTATCCAAAGGGCATGGTGCCCCAGCACTTTATGCAGTCCTCGGGAGGGCAGGTTATTTCGGTTTAGAGCATTTCCACACATTGAGAAAGTTAGGGAGTGTTTTAAGGGGGCATCCGAATAGTGCTGTAACACCCGGAGTTGAGGTATGCACAGGCTCTCTCGGTCAGGGATTATCACAGGCTAACGGGCTTGCACTATCAGCGAGGCTTGATAATAAACCTGCAAGGGTTTATGTGGTACTTGGAGACGGAGAGACTGATGAAGGGCAGGTCTGGGAGGCGGCAATGACTACAGCCCATTATAAGATAGATAATCTCTGCGCGATATTAGACAATAACGGTTTGCAGATAGACGGCACAAATAAAGAGGTCATGAATATTGAGCCGGTTGTTGAGAAGTGGAAGTCCTTCGGCTGGCATGTAATAGAAATCAATGGGCATAATATTAAAGCAATTGTTGACGCCCTTAATGAGGCGGAGAAAATCAAAGGGAAACCTACAATGATTATTGCCCATACTGTAAAAGGTAAAGGTGTCTCCTTTATGGAGAATAAGGTTGAGTATCACGGTGTGGCTCCGACAAGGGATGAGTATGAGAGGGCGATGAAGGAACTGGGGGTAACCCATTAGCCACTGACTGGCACAGACAAATAAAGTGTAAGTGTAAGTGTAAGGAATCTATTGCTTCTCACTTTCACTTTCACTTACACTTTATTTGTCTGTGAAAGTTCGTGGCTAAAGATTTTGGAGGAATGATTAATTGACTAAGATGCTTGGGACAAGGGATGTGTATGGGGATGTCCTGATAGAATTGGGGACGGAAAATAAGGATATAGTTGTCCTTGATGCTGATCTGGCAAGCTCTACAAGGACTGCAAAATTTAAAAAGAAATTTCCTGACAGGTTTTTTAATATGGGTGTATCCGAGCAGGATATGATGGGGACTGCTGCAGGGTTTGCCTCTGCAGGCAAGATTCCATTTGCAAGCACATTTGCTATATTTGCCACAGGAAGGGCGTGGGAACAGGTCAGACAGTCTATCTGTCTCCCAAAAATGAATGTAAAGATTGTTGCAACCCACGGAGGCATAACTGTCGGCGAGGATGGGGCATCGCATCACTCAACTGAGGATATTGCACTGATGAGGGTGCTTCCAAATATGACAGTTATTATCCCGGCGGATGGCTATGAGGCAGGGGCTGCTATAAAGGCTGCGGCAAAATACAGGGGACCTGTATTCATAAGATTATCAAGGGAGAAATTTCCTGTTATATATCCTGAAAATTGCGAGTTTGAAATAGGCAAGGCAAAGGTTCATAGTATAGGGGAAGATGCTACAATTATCTCTTGCGGTTTAATGGTTCATATGTCTCTTGAAGCAGCCGAAGAACTAAAGCGGGATGGCTTGAGTGTAGGCGTTATAAATATGTCCACCATAAAACCCCTTGATACTGATGCAGTATTAAATGCGGCAAGAAACAGCGGTGCAATAGTTACTGCTGAAGAACATTCTATAATTGGCGGGCTTGGCGGTGCGGTTGCTGAGGTAATATCAGAGAACGAGCCGGTTCCCTTAAAACGGGTTGGAATAAATGATAAATTTGGAATGTCAGGAAGCACAGCTGATTTATTGAAGCATTACGGATTGACAAAAGAAACTGTTAAAGAGGCAGTTCATCATGTTGTAAAAATGAAGGGGATAAGAGTCAGAGATTAATCTTTTACTAATCCCTAACCCCTGTCCCCTGTCCCCTGATTTATGATTCAGTTATATCATGTCTCTAAAAGCTATAGCAATTATCAGGCACTCATAGACATAAGCCTCAAGGTAGAAAAGGGGGAGTTTTTATATATAACAGGGCCAAGCGGTGCAGGTAAGACTACCCTTCTTAATATTGTATTCTGCGGTGTAAAGGCTGACCAGGGGCAGATAATTGTAAATGGAAAGAATATCCTTAAACTAAAGGATTCCGATATACCATATTACAGAAGAGAAATCGGTGTAGTATTTCAGGATTTTAAACTCCTTCCTAAAAAGACAGTAGCTGAAAATATTGCCTTTGCACAGCGAGTGATAGGGGTAGGCAATAAGGAAATTAAGAAGAGGGTCTGGATGTCACTCAAGATGGTAGGATTAAGCCACAAGAAAGATACCTTTCCTTTAAGGCTTTCAGGTGGTGAGCAGCAGAGGGTTGCAATAGCAAGGGCACTTATAAATGAGCCTCAGATAATCCTCGCTGACGAGCCTACAGGTAATCTTGATTACGATATCTCAATGGAGATAATGAAGCTGTTTGAAGATTCCAATACAAAGGGCGCTACAATAATTGTTGCTACACATAACAGAGAGATTTTAAAAAATTTTCCCCACAGGATAGTTAAGTTGAATCAAGGGAGAGTAGTTGCAGACTAAAATATAAACAGAGCACACAAAAAAATAAAAAAAGGTTTATTTATATGCAAATGAGAAATAAGGATATAGTTATTAAAATATTAAGAGGACTAAAAAAAGAGATTAAAAAACGATTTAGAGTAAAGGAAATTGAGCTATTCGGTTCCATTGTAAGAGAACAACAAAAAGAAACAAGTGATATTGATTTCCTTGTTGATTTTGAGGAAGATGCAGACCTTTTTGATCTTGTGGGTCTCGGCTTATTTCTTGAGAAAAAACTTAATCAAAAGGTTGATGTGGTGTCCAAAAGAGCGTTAAGGGAAGAACTAAGAGAATCTGTGCTGAGAGAGGCTGTCTCTGTATGAAAAGAGATTATACACTCTATTTGAAAGATATCTTAAATGCCATAGATAGCATTGAAAAATTTGTGGCAAATATGCGTTTTGAAGAACTACTAAAAGATGATAAGACAACAAGTGCTGTGATACGAAAATTTGAGATAATTGGTGAGGCAGCAAAACAACTCCCTGAAGAGATTCGGGAGAAATATCCTGATGTTCCATGGAAAGAGATGGCTGGGATGAGGGACAGGCTTATCCATTTTTACTTTGGAGTAGACTATAACCTTGTCTGGAAGACAATAAAAGAACGCTTACCAAATGTAAAGCCCCTGCTTCGTAATGTTTTAGAAGGTAAATAAAATGCTTGAACTCTCAATAAAAAGCAGTTTTTCAACCAATGATTTTATAACTTTTTTTGTGGAGCTTATGGAGTTAAAGGAAGAATTTCTTTTGAAAGAGAATCTCCAGAGGTTAAATATCATAGTAGCCTCTCAGTGTCTATGAAAGAGTAACCTAATTACTGAGCATGAACAACAGGTGTCCCCTTTTCTTCCCTCCCGAAAACCTTTATAACAATCTCTACTGGTTTCATAATTATAAATAGCTAACTGAAAGAAAGAGAAAGATGAGGGCGTGCTTGATAAACACGCCTTTAAGGTCAAAGACTGCGATTATTTCCCCTGTTCTAATGCCCCCTGCTCCTCCAGTTTCTTTCTCTCTGCTGCCAGCCGTTTAACATTATTAATTTCATTCAAGCATTTCTCACAAGGTTTTATTTTATTAGCCTCATTGAATGTATCTTCTGCCTCTTTAAACATATAGCTGTACTACATATTTCTTTAAATAAGGAGGATTGAAGATGAGAATAACCTATGATTCAGAAGTGGATGCTCTGTATATCCGTTTTATTGAAACAACGGTAACAACTAATCATGTTGCGGAAGGCATTGCAGTAGATTATGATGCGGAGGGCAGAATTGCAGGCATTGAAATTCTTGATGCGTTAAAGCGTTTTGGCAGCAAGGATGTGTTTAAAAAAGTAACACTTGAGGATTTGGCGCTGCATACAGCATGAACATCAGCCCTTCATCACCGGGGTTGACCAAATTCTCACCGCCAAGAAGCAACAACCCCCTTCATCCCCCTTTGATAAGGGGGAATTTAACAATGCCGACACCTCCGCCCTTGAAAAACAGATTGATAAAATGGTTTACAAACTCTATAACCTCACGCCAGATGAGATTGAGATTGTGGGGGGAAGAAAACGAGGTATATAGATAATTTGATTTATCCTCAATCTATAGACATCTAATACTTTTAATGCTATTTTATCTTTTATGCTGGATGAAAAGGCAGCATTAAAGGAATTAGAGAAACTGAGGGAGGAGATTAATTACCACAACCACCGCTACTATATCCTTGATAGCCCTGTAATATCCGATGCAGAGTATGACAGGCTATTTAAAAAACTTCAGGAAATAGAAAAAAAGTTCCCACATCTCATAACACCCGATTCTCCAACCCAGAGGGTTGGTGCAAAACCCCTATCAGAATTTAAGACCATTGCCCACACTATACCAATGCTTTCTCTGAACAATGCAAATACCATTGAAGAAGCAAGGGAGTTTGACGAGAGGGTAAAGAGATTTCTTGAAACAAAAGGGGAGATAGAATATGTTGCAGAGCCTAAGATGGATGGACTTGCAATTGAACTTGTTTATGTTGATGGAATTTTCACCGCGGGTTCTACGAGGGGGGATGGCTATACAGGAGAGGATGTAACTCAGAATTTAAAGACAATAAAAAGTATTCCCTTAAGGCTGCTCATGGAGGAACAGGTAAAGGTAGAGATAAAGGGAAAAGAGGTTATACCTATACCTTTACCTATACCTGTTCGTCTTGAGGTAAGGGGTGAGGTTTTCATACCAATAAAGGAATTTGAGAAATTAAATAAATTGAGGGAAGAGAATGGGGAGCCTCCATTTGCAAATCCGAGGAATGCTGCTGCAGGCTCTATAAGACAATTAGACAGTAAAATAACAGCCATGAGGCCACTTGATATTTACTGCTATGGTGTTGGTGTGATAGAGGATGCAAAATTTAAGACCCACTGGGATATTCTTCATGCCCTTAAGAGGTGGGGTTTAAAGGTAAATCCATTTATAAAAATATGTAAGGGGATTGATGAGGTTATAAAATATCATGAGGATATTGAAAAAAAGAGGGATGAAATTCCTTATGAACTTGATGGTGTTGTCGTAAAGGTGAACAGTCTTGATTTACAGAATAGGCTGGGAATACTTACAAGAAGCCCGAGATGGGCAGTTGCATACAAATTTAAGGCAAGACAGGAGACCACAAAGGTAATTGATATAATTGTTGGCGTAGGGCGGACAGGTGCACTGACACCGGTTGCAGTGTTGGAGCCTGTAGAGGTTGGCGGTGTTACAGTTGAGAGGGCGACACTCCATAATCAGGATGAAGTTGATAGAAAGGATGTAAGGGTTGGGGATACGGTAGTTGTTCAGAGGGCAGGGGATGTTATTCCTGAAGTTGTAATGGTAATTAAAGATAAAAGAACGGGGATGGAGAAGCCCTTTAAACTCCCTGAAAAATGCCAGATGTGCGGTTCAAAGGTGGAAAGGGTTGGCGCCATACATTACTGCACAGGGGGGCTTTCCTGCCCTGCACAGGTGAAAGAGGCCATAAAGCATTTTGTGTCAAAGAGGGCAATGGATATTGAAGGATTGGGCGATAAACACATTGGGCAGTTTGTTGACGACGGCCTTATAAAAGATGTGGCGGATTTATATTATCTGAAAAGGGATGACCTTTTGAAATTTGAAAGGTGGGCTGAAAAATCGGCGGATAATTTGATTGATTCGATTGAAAAGAGCACTCGCCCGTCCCTTGACAGGCTCATCTTCGCCCTCGGCATCCACGGCGTTGGCGAGCACATGGCAAAGCTGCTTGCAAAAAGGTTCGGAAGCCTCGACAGATTGATGGAGGCGAGGGAATTTGCTTTCCTTTTCAATAAAACGGGTGAACAAGGAAAGTTACGCAAAAACATCAATGAAGTTATGTTTTATGCAAAAGACGAAGAAAAAAGACTGAAGGAAGAGATAAAGGGAATTCAAAAAGAAGTAAGTGGTATCAAAAACAACAAGAACATCAAAGCGAAAGAATGCCAAAAAATGATTATGGATGTCGAACTTAGTGCAAAGCATGAAAAGAAAACACTAAAAGAGGAAATAAAAAGAATTGGACAGAAAAAAGTTCGAGAGAAAATAAAGGAGGCTCAACAACGTGCAAAGAGTGAGGTAGGAATGCTGAAAGAAGAAATAAGAAGGAACGAAGTGGAGTTCAAAAATATAAAAATATTTAAAACACAAGAGCGGAAGAGACTGATCGAGAAACTTAGGGAATATAAAATTCATGTAAAAAATGAAAAAAAGAGACTGATGGATGAAGTAAAAAGAATCCAAAAAGAATTAAATGACTTAAAAATTCGCGAGATAGGCCCTGAAACCGCACAAAGCATCCTCGATTTTTTCAGGGAGGCGCATAACCTCGCTGTCATCGAAAAGCTGAAAAAGGCAGGGGTGGAAACAGAGGATATAGGGTATAGGGGTAAGGGGCAAGAGAAGCCAAAATTCAAAGATAAACAATTTGTCCTGACAGGAACACTGTCAGATTTCACAAGGGAGGAGGCAAAGGAATTAATTGAGAGGCTCGGAGGGAGGATAACATCTTCAGTAAGCAAGAATACAGACTATGTAATTGCAGGAGTTGAACCGGGTTCAAAATATGATAAGGCAGTAGAGCTTGGGATAAAGATTTTGAATGAGGAGGAGTTCAAAGATTTGCTTGACAAAAAATAGAATGTTATTTATATTTGGAATACAGGTAGAGTTCATTCGGATTAGATAGGGAGAAAAATGGAATTTCATAATAACGCAGAAGAAGACATAGAAAAACTCTCAAGGGCAATTGTAGATGCCATAGTAGGCTCAAAAGAGGTAAAAAGCATATTATCCCGCCTGATTGAAAAGAATGTAATGGTTGACAAAGGTTTTATGATGCTGATGATAAAGGTACAGGCACTCTCTGAGCTTGCCGACATGGCAGAAAAAGATACCAAAGCAAAAAAATCATCAAAAAAGAAAAGCACAAAGCAGTATATTGATGGAAGGGAACTCACCCCAGGCGAGATTGCATTTCTTGATTACTGCTCAAAAAACTTCAATGAGAAGGAGTGGCTTAAAAAGGCGGGTATTACCCTGGAAGAAGAAGGTACATGATACAGGATACGAGAATGGCTATCTGAATCTATCCTGCCCCCTGCATCAGATTTTCTATATTCTTGCCTCACTATTTCTTATTCTTTTTTTCTCATCACAAATCAATGCCGATGAAGACAGATTTGCCTCCGCAAGAAAAAAGATGGTTGAGAGCGACCTTAAAGGGCGGGATATAACAGACCCGAAGGTTCTTGAAATAATGGGAAGGGTTGAGAGGCATAGGTTTGTTGATAAACAGCTTCAAGATGTTGCCTATGCAGACCACCCCCTTCCAATAGATGAAGGACAGACAATTTCGCAGCCATATATTGTTGCCCTGATGACCCAGATACTCAAGTTGAAGCACGGTGAGAAGGTTCTTGAAATAGGCACAGGCTCAGGTTATCAGGCGGCAGTCCTTTCTGAAATTACCCCGAATGTTTATACAATTGAAATTAGAAAAAATCTTGCTGATAAGGCGGAGGCAAGACTTAAAGAATTAGGATATAAGAATGTAAAGATAAAGGCAGGGGATGGTTATTTTGGATGGGAGGAATATGCGCCGTTTGATGTTGTAATTGTTACCTGTGCAGCAAACTATATACCTCCACCCCTGACAAAACAGCTTAAAGAGGGGGGCAGACTCATTATCCCACTTGGAAGCACTACCTATTATCAGACCTTAACACTAATTACTAAAATAAAAGGTGAGCTTGATGTCCAGCATATAACCGGTGTAGCCTTTGTCCCAATGGTCGGAGAGGCTGAGAAGAGGAGAGAAAGATAGTCTCTGTGTTAAAAATCATGTGTTTTTACAGTGTAACCTTTTCCATCTGATTCTATCTCTATCAACCCATCCCTATCTGTCCTGTATATTTTAGCCCCTGCATCTCTGTATCTTGCTAAAACTTTTTTATTGGGATGTCTGAAGGGGTTATTATATCCAACAGAGAAAACTGCAACCTCTGGACTTACTTCTTTTATGAATTCTTCTGAACTTGACGAACTGCTGCCATGATGCATAACTTTTAAGACAGTGGCTTTAAGTGCATCACTTCTAATATCTGGCTTCTGGCTTCTGGCTTCTGACATCTGATTTATCAAAAATCTCTCTGCCTCTTTTTCTATATCTCCTGTAAAAAGGGCTGAAAAATTGCCGTAGGTAATCTTTATAACTATTGAAAAATTGTTATCATGCCCCCCCTTCATTAATTTTGGATTTTGGATTTCGGATTTCGGATTTGAATTAAATGGGGGGTGTAGTATCTCCACCTTAACTCTTTCATCTATTTTTATTTCATCTCCAGCATATAAAGCCCTATACGGAATATTTTTCTCTCTGGCAATCTCACGCAGTTTTACATGGATTAAATCAATTGATTCCTGTCCATTATCAAAATAATTTTTAACAGCCATTTCGTTTAATATAAACAAAAGTCCACCCACATGGTCACTGTCAGGATGAGAGCCAATGACATAATCAATCTTTGTAATACCCTTATCCCAGAGATAGGGGGCTACTATGCTTCCGCCCGCATCAAAATCATCCATCAATCTCCCTCCATCTATCAGCATGGTCTTTCCATTTGGGAATTGAATCAATGAGCATTCAGCCTGCCCTACATCAATAAAGGTAACCCTCAAAAAGTGATGAGTGATGAGAGATGAGTGATGAGATAGAATTCTGAATCCAGAAGAAATTACTAAAAATAAGCATATTGAAATAGTTCCTATTTTTATCCACCTGTGTCGTTTGAAGTTTAATATTCCAACGAGCAGAGGGTAAATCATAAATATAGTTAATAAAGAGGGGGTCTGAACCCTCATTGAGTAATAAGGAATATTTGTGAAAAATTTCGCTATCTTAACCAAAATAAATGTTAGAAAGACAGGTATATTTATTAGAAGAGAGGCAATTTGTTCACTCAAATTTGATATCACCGAAAAGATCAGTGTAAGAGGGACTATAAGGGATGCCAAAGGGATTGCAAGGATATTTACAATAGGCCCAATAATTGATATGAGATTAAAGTGGTATGCGATTATTGGCAGAGTTCCAAGTGTTGCAAATATAGATGAAAAGGTATAGTTATACAGCCATCGGTGTCTTAGGAAAAACATTTTAACTGGATTTTTTGGCAGAAGAACAACCACCCCTTCCTCCCCTCCTTTGTAGGGAGGGGTTGGGGGAGGTAGAGCCCTTGAAAATCCGTAGGCAATTGAAAGGACTGCGATAAATGACAACTGGAAGCCTATATTAAAGAGGGAAGGCGGATGCCATATCAGAATAATAAGTGCGGCAAGGGATAGGGTATTGTATATGTCCCCCTCTCTATACAGGACAATAGACAATAGATATACAATTGCCATTATTGCTGCCCTCACTGTTGAAGGACTTGCACCGACTAATATTGAATAATATAAAACAGGAAACATGGTGAAAAATGCCGCAAATCTCTGAACTGCACCAATTAAAAAGAGTCTGTGGTAGAAGCGTAAAAACAAGAATGAGAAAAACTTTTTGAATATTAAAAAGGCGGCAAAGGCTACAAACCCTACATGCAAGCCTGATACTGCCAGGAGGTGGGCAATACCTGTAGAACTGAATATATTCCTCATCTCTTTTGAGATTGCACTCCTCTCACCAAAGACCATTGTCTTTAATACTGATGACTCTTCGGGAGGGGCGTTTTTCTCTATGAAAAGTGACAACCTTTCTTTTGATTTATATATATATGAAAGTATGCACCCCTTATCTTTATCTAATACCTCTATCTGATTCCCCTTACTGATACTTCCAATTACATAAATGCCCTGGTCCTCCATGAATCTCTTGTAATCAAATCCGCCGGGATTTTTGAAATTCCTTGGGATATGTAACTTTACATCTTTTATTCTGACCCTGTCTTTATAGTTAGCATCGGTGGTGTCTCTATATAGTGTTATTTTTACTTTTCCATTAGTATCTCTGCCGGACAGTTTTTCCACATCTAAATATAGCCTTATCTTATTCTCCAAAATCTCAGGCGGTTTATAAATGATGCCCTCAATAGACACTTTTTTATCTGATAGAAGGCGAGATAGATGATTATCGGGGAGTGTCAGGGACTGATAGTTTATGGCAACAGCACCTGCGAGAATGGAGAGAGTAGGAAGGAGAATAAGGTAGCCGCAGGCTTTAGCCTGCGTAAGAAAACGCAACCTTAAGGTTGCGGCTACCAATAATGTAAAGATTATAAATACAGTTAGATGAATGAGATGCAGGGGGAGGTATCTGCCGTATAAAATACCGGCAATGTAAAATAGAAGGATTGGGATAACTGGTTTTTTCATCCGGTAAGAAAATTTAGTGCCTTGTCTAACTGTGCATGGCTCCCCAGCAAGATTAAAATGTCTCCTGCCTCAATCTTTAATTCGGGGTCGGGGTTTATCTTAGCATCTCCTTTCCTGACAAGAGCAATAATAACTGCCCCTGTGTTATGCCGCAAATCAAGTTCTTTTAAACTCTTTTTATTTGCTACTGAACCTTCAATTACCAGATAGCTTTCTATTGTACTCATTAATAAATAGCTATAAAGGTCTTTAAGTCTCTCCTGAGATATGGAGAGTCCTCTGAGCATACCGTAGCCATCCATTCTAATCATGCTCACATATTGATTAATAATATTTCCCGGTATGTGATACTCTTTCAAGACCCGTGAAAATATTTCCACAGAAGTTTCAAAATCCATAGGGATGACCTGATTCGCCCCAAGGCTGTTCAATTCTTCTACCTCTGATGCATACAGTGTCCGGGCAATAATGTGGATATTGGGATTCATCTGATGGGCTATATCAATGCCCCTGCGGACTGACAGCAGGTCTGAGATAGCAAAGACAATAATCTTTGCCCGTTCAATTCCTGCCTTATGGAGAATCTCTTTACTTGTTATATCGCCATACATTATTGGAATTCCTGCCGATTTTCCCGCTTCTATTCTCTCTGGATTCATTTCAATAACAGTAAAGTGAATTCGTGTCTCCTTTAAAACTTGAGTGAGATTCTTTCCGTTTAATCCGTAACCGGCAATGATGACATGGTCATTTAATTTTTCCCCTTCCCCCTCGTCCCACTTTTTCTCAGAGGTTGAGAAAAGGGACTGCAGTTTAAGGGATAATCCATAGGATACCTGAATTAAAAATGGTGCCGCCATCATTGTAAGGATTGCAGTAATGAGAAATGTCTGAAAATCATCATTCCCGATTAATTGCAGTGACAGCCCCTCTCCTGCCAATAGAAAAGAGAATTCACCGATCTGGGCAAGTCTCAGGGCGGATATAAATGCTATACGGGGGGATTTCTGGAATATCACGACAGAAAGAAATGCAGGGATCGCCTTTAATACGATGAGAGATGCAGTTAGAAATAGCAAATATATTGGATTTTCGATTAGATGATATATTTTAAAAAGCATCCCGATGGAGATAAAAAAGATACTGCTGAAGAAATCCCGGAATGGCAATATATCAACAACAACCTGACTGCTGTATTCCGATTCGGATATAATCAACCCTGCAATGAATGCACCCATAGCGAGGGATAAGCCAAAATACTGTGTAATCCATGCAGTGCCAAGACAAATAAGGATAATAAAAAGGATGAGGGATTCACGGTTCTTCAGCCTGACTATATGATGAAGCAGTTTTGGCACCAAGATACGGGATGCAAAGAATATAAACACCACTGCTATTACTGCCTTGAGAATTGCTGTAATAATAATCTGTAGTGAGGCGCCCTCCCCGCTTCCAAGAATCGGAATCAGCAATATCATCGGGACAACACAGAGGTCCTGAAATAGGAGGATGCCTACAGAAAATTTTCCGTGAGGAGAATCAATTTCCCCCCTGTCAGTATACATCTTGAGGACAATTGCAGTGCTGCTTAGTGAGACAAGAAAACCAAAAAAGAGCGATTGTTGGAGGGTGTAGCCTGAGATATGAAAAATAATAAATGTGCCGATAATTGTCAGGACGACCTGAATCCCACCGCTGCCGACAATGGTCTTAATATTTCTTGCCATACGGGTCAGAGAGAACTCAAGCCCTACAGTGAATAATAAAAGTGCAACCCCGATTTCTGCCAGCATCTTCACCATGCTGAGTTCATATATCAGCCTGATACCATAGGGACCAATAACCATTCCTGTAAGGAGGTAACCGATAATGGCAGGCAGTTTTAATTTATGGAATATGAAAGTAATCGGAAGGGTAAAGGCAAGGATAATGATTATATCTCTTAATAAAGGGAATTCATTCATGAAGGAATTCTATCATAATGGAAGCAAAGAAAAACCAAAAACAAAAAAGATTTTTTTTGCCACTGACTTTCACTGACTAAAGCAGGTATAAGATTGCAAGGCTATATCGTGAGAAGTATAAAGGGTTTAATGATCATCATTTTACCGAGAAGCTTGTAGAAGAAGAAGGGTTTAAGAATATCTCCCGGGAAAAGGTAAGGCAGATTTTAAGGGGCAAAGGGATTGAACCTGCACGCAAGAGAAGATATCCGAAACATCGTAGCAGGAGAGAACGCAAAGAGAGGGAAGGAATGATGTTACAGGTAGATGGGAGTCCACACGACTGGCTTGAGGGACGTGGCTCAAGGCTTTGTTTAATAGGAGCAATTGATGATGCAACCGGTATTGTTCCATCTGCGTTTTTTGAAGATGTTGAAACAACGGCAGGATATTTTAAGTTGTTTGAAGATATTTTTCTAAAAAAAGGACTTCCCATGTCTATCTACTCAGACCGTCATAGCATATTTTTTACTGACAGAGAGCCAACAATAG
>JACRGN010000020.1 GCA_016234205.1 Nitrospinota bacterium
AAGAATGTAATGCAGATACCAAGACTCAAAAAGGTGGTAATAAATATGGGTCTGGGTGAGGCACTTCAGGATGCCAAATTAATAGATTCTGGTGTGTATACCCTGTCGCAGATTAGCGGCCAGAAGCCTTTGGTTACAAGGGCAAAGAAGGCAATCTCAAACTTTAAATTAAGGGTAGGTGTTCCGATTGGGTGCGCTGTCACCATGAGGGGCAACCGTATGTATGAGTTCCTTGACAGGTTTATTAATGTAGCCATGCCGAGGATAAGAGATTTTAAGGGGGTTTCTTCCAAGTCCTTTGATGGGAGGGGGAGCTATACAATCGGTTTAAAAGAACAGCTTATCTTTCCAGAGATTGAGTATGACAAGATTGAAAAAGTAAAGGGGCTCAATATCAGCATAGTTACAACAGCAAAGACGGATGAAGAGGGGAAGACATTGCTCAGATTATTGGGAATACCCTTTAGGAATTAGAAAAAAATGAAGGTTGAGGTTAAGAAAATTCTAAACCTAAACCTAAACCTTGACCTTAACCTGTATTTATTTAGGGGGATTAGTGGCAAAAAAATCATTAGTTGTTAAGGCAAAAAGAAAAGCAAAATATAAGGTCAGGCAGTATAACAGGTGTCCGCTCTGCGGCCGCTCAAGGGGTTATTTAAGGAAATTTAAAATGTGCCGAATTTGTTTTAGAAAGTTGGCATTGGCAGGGGAGATACCTGGAGTTATAAAGGCGAGTTGGTAATAATAATAAAAGGTTAAGGCTGAGGTTAAGGATAAGAAAATCCTAAACCTTAACCTTGACCTTAACCTGTATTTGTAAAGTAGGGGGTTTTCAAAATGGCAATTACTGATCCAATATCGGATATGTTGGTGAGAATAAGGAATGCTATCAAGGCAAAGCATGAGAAGGTCAATATACCTGCCTCAAAATTGAAGAACGAGATAGCCGTTATCCTTAAAGAGGAAGGTTTTATAAAAAATTTTAAATTGATCAAGGATAGGAAACAGGGGATACTTCGCATTTATCTCAAATACGAAAATGAGACAGAGAGTGTAATTCAGGGATTGAAAAGGATAAGCAAGCCGGGGTGCAGAATCTATGCAACACAGGAAAATGTACCGATGGTGCTTAATGGCATGGGTGTAGCAATCCTTTCAACAAACAAAGGTGTATTAACAGATAAGGTTTGCAGGGAGCAGAAGGTTGGCGGTGAGGTTCTCTGTCATGTATGGTAAAAAATTATGTCTCGTATAGGTAAACAACCGATAAATATACCCAAAGGGGTAGAAGTTAAGATAGATGTAAATAGGATCGAGGTAAAGGGGCCGAAGGGCAGCATAAGCAAGGACATCCATCCTAATATGAAGGTTGAGCCTGCAGAGGGGAAGCTCTTTGTTAAACGTCTATCCGATTCAAGGCTTGACAGGTCACTCCACGGGTTGACAAGGTCGATTGTCAACAATATGGTTGTTGGGGTTACAGAGGGGTTCAGCAAACAGCTTATCATAGAAGGTATAGGCTATAAGGCAGCGGTTCAGGCAAAGAAACTTGTATTGACTATCGGGTATTCACACCCGATAAATTTTGACCCTCCAAAGGGGATAGATATTGAGATTGGGAAAAATGCTGAAATAATTGTAAAAGGGGTTGACAAAGAATTGGTAGGGCAGGTTGCGGCAAATATCAGAGGCTTCAGGGAGCCGGATCCATACAAAGGTAAGGGGATAAGATATTCTGATGAGGTTATCCATAAGAAACCCGGTAAGGCTGCTGCAACGGCGAGCAGCTCATAGCAGTAAATTTATAATCTTAGAGCATGGGAAATTTTAATCTAATATATGGAACAGAAAAGAACTAAAAGCAGACTGGCAAGAAAAGAGAGAATCAGGAAAAAAATAAAAGGGGATTCGGAGAGGCCGAGGCTTACAGTATATAAGAGTCTCAAGCATATATATGCCCAGATTATTAATGATACTGAAGGGAAGACTGTGGCATCTGTATCAACCTTAAGCAAGGAATTCAAAGACAAGATGAAGTCTGCCAAAAATCTTGCAGCAGCAAAACTTCTTGGCGAGATTATTGCTGATAAGGCGATTCAAAAGGGCATTAAAAAACTTGTTTTTGACAGGAACGGCTATATCTACCATGGGAAGATAGCTGCAATAGTGGATAAGGTAAGGGAAAAAGGGGTTACTGTTTAGGATTTAAAATTTGTTTAGGAGGATTTTTTGAATAACAAGGAAAGTCAAGAGACGAAGTTAACTGATAAGGTTATAAATATCAGCCGTGTTGCAAAGGTAGTGAAAGGCGGGAGGAGGTTCAGCTTTAGTGCCTTAGTGGTTGTAGGTGATGGAATGGGCAGCATAGGAGTTGGAAAAGGGAAGGCAAATGAGGTGCCTGACGCAATAAAGAAAGGGCTGGAAAGGGCAAGAAAGAAGATGATCACCATTCCGCTGAATGGAGGGACAATCCCCCACCAGGTAGAGGGCAATTTTGGCGCAGGGAAGGTAATGCTTAAACCTGCATCAAAAGGAACAGGTGTGATAGCCGGCGGGGCAGTAAGGGCTATTATGGAGGTTATAGGCATAAAAGATATATTAACTAAGTCTCTTGGTTCAGCCAATCCTCATAATGTGGTAGAGGCAACTATTGATGGCCTTATGAGATTGAGAAATGTAGAGACAATAGCACATCTCAGGGCAAGATCAGATAAAGAGGATAAAAATTTAGAAGAGTCTAAATAAAAAAGATATGATAAATTTAAGCAATTTAAAACCAAGGCCAGGTTCTAATAAGAGAAGGAAGGTTGTAGGCAGGGGACGCGGCTCCGGGCATGGAAAAACCTCCACAAAGGGAGATAAGGGACAAAAGGCAAGGTCAGGTGGACATCCGGACCCAAGGTTTGAAGGTGGTCAGATGCCCATCATTAGAAGAATTCCCAAGAGGGGATTTAAAAACCCTTTCAGGGTAGAGTATGCCGTTGTCAACCTTAAGACACTTGAAAAGTTTGATGGGGAGGTAACTCCACAGATATTGAAGGAAAAGGGTATTATCAAGACAGTGAAAAATGTAAAGGTGTTGGGTGACGGTGTCATTTCAAAACCATTGACCATTCATGCAGCAAAGTTCAGTAAATCTGCACTTAAAAAGATTGGAGATGCAGGTGGAAAGGCGATAGTAATTTAGAATTATGAATTAAGAATTGAAATCAATAATTCCTTAATTCGTAATTTGTAATTCGGAATTCGTAATTATGATAGCCAATGGCTTTCAGAATATATTCAATGTCCCTGAATTAAAAAAGAGGATATTTTTTACTCTGGTGCTTTTGGCTGTGTACAGGGTTGGTGCACATGTGCCAACACCTGGAATTGATGCCTATGCATTGAGTGAGTTCTTTAAAGGTGCGGCGGGGACAATTTTCGGGTTCTTTGACATGTTTTCCGGCGGGGCTTTCAAGAGGCTTACAATATTTGCCCTTGGAATTATGCCTTATATAAGCGCCTCCATTATTCTTCAGCTTTTGACAGTTGTATTCCCTCCTCTGGAGAAGCTTAAAAAAGAGGGAGAGCATGGGCAGAGGAAGATAACACAGTATACAAGATACGGGACAATATTATTGAGCTGTATCCAGGGTCTTGGCATAAGCTTTGGACTTGAGGCAATGAAGAGTCCTACAGGTGCATTGATAGTTCCAGACCCGGGGTGGTCATTCAGGCTTATGACTGTTCTTACGCTGACTTCAGGGACTGCATTTATCATGTGGCTTGGAGAGCAGATAACGGAAAGGGGTATCGGGAATGGTATATCCCTTATAATTTTTTCCGGAATTGTTGCAGGCATACCGTCGGCAATCAAAAATACAGTAAGACTCATGAATACAGGTGAGATTCAGTTTTTTGTATTTTTGGGTCTTCTTGTATTAATGGTACTGGTTGTAGGTGCCATAGTATTCATGGAGAGCGGACAGAAGAGGATTCCTGTGCAGTATGCAAAGAGGGTTGTTGGAAGGAAGATGTACGGCGGGCAGAGCACCCATCTGCCTCTGAAGGTGAATACATCAGGCGTTATACCGCCTATCTTTGCATCTTCAATAATAATGTTTCCTGCAACCCTGGTTAATTTTGTGTCTCATCCATGGATGAAGACGGTATCAAGCAGCCTTATGCCGGGGACAATTGTATATACACTGCTCTATGTAGTCATGATTTTCTTCTTCTGTTATTTTTATACGGCTATTATTTTTAATCCTGCAGATGTTGCAGAGAACATGAAGAAGCACGGCGGATTTATACCAGGCATAAGACCGGGTAAGCCTACATCTGAGTTTATTGACAAGATGCTGTCACGGGTTACATTTGGAGGTGCGGCATATTTAGCGCTGGTATGTGTTTTGCCGGATTTTCTTATAAAATATTTTAATATACCATTTTATTTTGGAGGAACAGGGCTACTGATTGTTGTTGGAGTGGCAATGGATACCATGGTACAGGTAGAATCACATTTGGTGATGAGACACTATGAGGGTTTTGTGAAGAAGGGAAGATTGAGGAGCAGAAGGGCATAGAGATGCGGTTAATCTTACTGGGGCCGCCTGGGGTTGGCAAAGGCACACAGGCAAAATTGATTACAAAAAAATATAATATCCCGCAGGTATCCACAGGGGATATTTTAAGAAAGGCTGTAGCAGATAAGACCCAGCTTGGAATAAAGGCAAAATCATATATGGATGCCGGCGGGCTGGTTCCTGATGAGGTTGTTATAGGGATAATTGAGAATAGATTAAAGGAGAGTGACTGCAAATCAGGTTATATACTTGATGGCTTCCCCCGCACAACTGCTCAGGCAGAGGCACTTTCCAAAAATTTGAAAAAGATGTCGGCGGAGATAGACCATGTCATAGATATAGATGTGGATTATGATGAGCTTATAAAGAGGCTGACAGGGAGAAGGACATGCAGGAAATGCGGCGAGGGGTTTCATCTATCATTCAATCCGCCAAAGAAGGATGGGATATGTGATAGATGCGGCGGGGAGCTGTATCAGAGGGATGATGATAAGGAAGAGACAATATATAAGAGGTTTAAGGTATATCAGGAGCAGTCAACTCAGTTAAAGAGTTATTACAGCAAAAACGGAAGGTTTCACTCTATTAAGGGTACAGGCAGTATTGAGGATATATTTAATAAGGTTTTAAGTGTTTTGGAAGCATGATAATCCTGAAATCCCGGCATGAGATAGAGAAGATGAAAATCTCAAACAGGATAGTTGCTGGGGTTTTAGAAGAGGTAATAAAAAAGATAAGAGTTGGTGTAACAACGATAGAATTGGACAGGCTGGCTGAATCGGTTATTTTGAAGAAGGGTGGTACACCTGCATTTAAGGGTTACAGGGGCTATCCTAATTCGCTCTGTATCTCTATAAATGAGCAGGTGGTGCATGGTATCCCCTCAAACAGAAGATTAAAAGAGGGGGATTTGGTCAGTATTGACCTTGGTGTTTACCACGATGGATATTATGGAGATGCTGCGGTTACAGTAGGTGTCGGTGAAATAACAGATGAGGCGAAAAGGCTTTTGGATGCCACTCAAAAGGCACTTTATATAGGAATTGAGAAGGCAACGGCGGGCAACCATCTGTCAGATATATCAAATGCCGTTCAGATGTATGTAGAGGGAGAGGGATTTTCGGTAGTAAGGGCATTTGTAGGACACGGCATAGGAACCTCACTGCATGAAGAGCCGCAGGTTCCAAACTTTGGCGAGGCAGGAAAAGGGCCTTTGTTAAAGAGCGGAATGGTGCTGGCAATAGAGCCTATGGTAAATGCAGGGGTGAGTGATGTTGATGTCTTGGAAGATGACTGGACAGTTGTTACAGCAGATGGAAGCCTCTCAGCCCACTTTGAGCATACAGTTGCTATTACAGACAACGGGGTTGAGATATTGACGAAAGTTGCAAGTTTATAAAGTAATTTTATGAACTTTTTAACTTAACAACTTTATAACTTTTATTTTTATGGCAAAAGAAGAAGCTATTGAGGTTGAAGGAACGGTAATAGAGCCTCTCCCCAATGCAATGTTCAGGGTTGAGCTTGAGAACGGGCATAAGGTCCTGGCACATATATCAGGCAAGATGCGGATGCATTTTATAAAAATTTTGGCGGGTGACAAGGTTAAGGTGGAACTGTCTCCTTATGATTTAACAAGGGGAAGAATAACTTACAGGTTTAAGTAAAAAATTAAATTTCAGCCGCAAATGGACACAGAGATTTTAAAAGCGGTTTAAACGGTTTAATCCGGTTTTTTCCTCTGTGTGAATCTGTGGTAAAAGAGGGTGGATTATGAAAGTCAGGGCATCTGTAAAACCGATTTGTGAAAAGTGTAAGGTTATAAAAAGGAAGGGAGTAATAAGGGTAATTTGCGAAACCGCAAAGCATAAACAGAGACAAGGATGAAAAGCAGTGTCATAGTATCAGAGTATCAAAGTATCAGAGCTGTAACTTTGACACTCTGACTCTCTGACACTTTGATACTTTTAAGAGGGAGGTTTGATGGCAAGAATAGCAGGTATAGATATTCCAAGAGAGAAAAGAATAGAGGTAGCCCTTACCTACATATTTGGTATAGGCAAAACTCTCTCAAATGTTATACTTAAAAAGGCGGAGGTTAATCCTGGTACAAGGGTTAAAAATCTGACTGATAAAGAAGTTGGAAAACTAAGGGCTATTATTGAAAAGGAATACAGGGTAGAAGGTGATTTAAGAAGGGATGTTTCTTTTAGTATTAAAAGGCTGATGGATGTAGGGTCATATAAAGGCTTAAGACACAGAAAAAACCTTCCTGTCAGGGGACAGAGGACGCGGACAAATGCAAGAACAAGAAAAGGACCGAGAAAGACTGTTGGTGCAAGGAAAAAGGAGGAATAAGGTTATTTAGGGGAGAACCCCCTCTACGATAACCATAAACAAAGATAAATGGTTATGAGCGTCTGCTTTTAAATGTGTTTTAAAAGGAGGAATATAATGGAAGAGAAGGCAAAACAGGAAAAACAGGAAAACGAGAAAGAAGAGAAGCCTAAGCTTGTCCCCGAGAGCCATCGGGGAGAAGAAAAGGCTGTCAAGAAAAAGGTAAAAAAAGCAGTTGGTAACGGTGTTGCACATATTCAGTCTACATTTAATAATACAATTGTAACTATAACAGACTCTACAGGAAATGTTGTTGCATGGTCAAGTGCAGGAACGGCTGGTTTTAAGGGTTCAAGGAAAGGGACTCCGTTCGCAGCACAAATGGCGGCAGAATCTGCAGCCAAAAAGGCATTGGATGCCGGGGTAAAGAAGATAGGTGTTTATGTGAAGGGGCCAGGTGCAGGGAGAGAGGCGGCAATAAGGGCTCTTCAGGCAACAGGGCTTGAGATTGATTTAATAAGGGATGTCACGCCAATTCCTCATAATGGCTGTCGTCCCCCAAAGAGGAGAAGGGTATAATAAAAGTGTCAGTGTCAGTTTTCAGTGTAATTTTTTTACTGTCACTGACACTATTCACTGACACTAATTTTGTTTAAGGAGGTAAGATTGGCAAGGTATAGAGATTCAGTTTGCAGATTGTGCAGGAGACATGGAGAAAAGCTTTTTCTTAAAGGGAGCAGGTGCCTTGGAGATAAGTGTGCTATTGATAAAAGAAATTATGCACCTGGTCAGCATGGTCAGAGCAGAACAAAATTATCTGAATATGGCACACAGTTGAGAGAGAAGCAGAAAGGGAGAAGGATATACGGTTTGATGGAGAGGCAGTTTAGAAACTACTTCAGGATAGCCGACAAGAAAAAAGGTATTACAGGAGAGACACTTCTGCAGTTGCTTGAAAGACGGCTGGATAATGTAATTTACAGGCTTGGTTTTGCCCCTACGAGGAAGCTGTCGCGCCAGCTGGTGAGGCATAATCATGTTGTGGTGAATGACAGCAAGGTAAATATCCCGTCATATATAGTAAAGAAGGGTGACATTATTGAGGTCAGGGAAAAAAGCCGCGGTCTTAAGGTAATAAAGGATTCGTTGAAAGAAACTGAAAAAAAGGGTGTTCCAGCGTGGCTCCAGTTAGACTCCCCATTCATGAAAGGTATCGTGATGAATCTGCCTAATAGGGAGGAGATAAACATACCTCTTCAAGAGCATCTGATTGTAGAGCTTTACTCTAAGTAATTCACCAGAAATTTATTTTTGAAGGAGGTTTCATGAATACAGTCTGGCAAGGTTTTATTAAACCCAAAAGATTGGAAGCTGATAAAAAGACGCTGACAAATACCTATGGAAAATTTGTTGCAGAGCCTTTTGAGAGGGGCTTTGCTAAAACAATAGGGAATGCACTCAGAAGGCATCTATTGTCTTCTATTCAGGGTGCAGCAGTAACGGCGGTTAAGTTTGATGGTGTATACCATGAGTTTTCAACAATACCTAAGGTTAGGGAAGATGTATCAGATATAATCCTTAATATAAAGGAGTTGATGATAAAACTCAATGTTGACCAGCCGAAGACAATATTTATCCACGCAGATGGAAAGGGTGAGGTCAGGGCAAAAGATATAAAGGCAGATGCGGATGTGGAGATATTAAATCCTGAACATCTTATAGCCACACTTGATAAGGGTGGAAAATTGGATTTTGAAATGGTAATAAAGAAGGGGAGGGGATATATCCCTGCAGAGAGGAATGCAGAAGAGGGGATGCCGATACAAATGATACCCATTGATTCTATATTCTCCCCTATAAAAAAAGTAAATTATACTATTGAGAATACAAGGGTCGGACAGTCAACAGATTATGAAAGATTGATACTTGAGGTATGGACAAACGGGGCTATAAAGCCTGATGATGCCATAGCACATTCTGCAAAGATACTTAAGGACCATCTGCAGATATTCATAAACTTTGAAGAAGAGGTTGAGGTAAAGGGTCCGCAGGTAGATGAAAAGAAGCAGAAGACTGTTACAAATCTGAAGAGGAGCGTAGAGGAGCTGGAGCTTTCAGTGAGGTCATACAACTGCCTCAAGAATGAAAATATAAAGACAATAGCTGACCTCGTTCAGAAGACTGACCAGGAGATGCTTAAGACAAGGAATTTTGGAAGAAAATCTTTAAACGAGATAAAAGAGATTCTGGCAGAGATGGGGCTTAGCCTCGGAATGAATTTAGATGAATACAAAAGTGAACTTAAATCAGCCGGTGCTTTGAGTGAAAATTAATGGAGATTTAATATGCGTCATTTAAGACAGGGTGTAAAGTTAGGCAGGACGACTTCACATAGGAAGGCGTTATTTAGAAATATCGTTACTTCTCTGCTCCGCTACGAGAAGATAGAGACTACCCTTGCAAAGGCAAAGGAACTGAGAAGGGTGGCAGACAGGATGGTTACACTTGGCAAAAAAGGGACACTGAGTGATAGGAGACGTGCGGCGGAGTATGTTAAAGATAAAGACATAGTAAGAAAATTATTTGATGTTATTGCAAAGAGATATGCCGAGAGAAAAGGCGGATATACAAGGATATACAAGATTGGTGTCAGAAGGGGAGATGCTGCAAAGCTGGCTGTAATTGAGCTTGTGGACAGGGATGTATCTGCTGAGCCGAAAAGAAGATTAAAGCATGTTGAAAAGGAAGAGAAGGCTGTAGAGAAAAAAGAAAAGACTGCAGAGAAAAAGAAGTAAAATAACACATACAAACTATCCAGCCTTCATTGAAGATGCTGGAAGATATATATTAAAATTTGAACCGCTACCCGGCCCAGACTCAACCGTGATGAATCCATCATGCTTTTTTATTATGGTGTGACACACAGAAAGCCCGAGTCCTGTCCCTTTAACACTCCCCATTTCTTTAGTAGTAAAGTAAGGGTCAAATATCTTTGGTATATTCTCTTTTGATATTCCCTTTCCTGTATCCGATATAGATATTTTTAGATAGTTGATATTTTTAAAAAATGGCTCTGCCTTCTCACCATTAGGTATATTCTTAACCTGAACCTTGAGAACCCCTCCATCCGGCATAGCCTCTTTCGCATTGATAACCAGATTCTTTATAGCCTCTCTTATCTGATTCTTGTCTGCATCAATAATATAAAGGTCTTCAGGGATAATGAATTTTGTATTAATATTTGAACCGCTCAATAGATTGTCTATTACCTCTTTTAATATATCTACTATATAGACTGCTTCCTTGATGGGATTCCCACCTTTTGAAAAGGTGATTATTTTATTGCTCAACTCTTTCGCATGCATGCAGGATTCTTCGGCGTCACTCAACCATTTATATTCTTTATCAGTGTGATTTAAACGCATCTTAACAAGGGAGATATACCCCAGGATTCCCGTAAGGAGATTATTGAAATCATGGGCTATCCCACCTGCAAGGATACCAAGTTCCTCAAGTCTTTGAACCTTTAATGATTCTTCTTCCAGATGCTTACGCTCTGTGATATCACGGATAGCTGCTATCCTAAAAGTTTTCCCTTTGTATTGAATGGGCTTACCGATTAGTTCTGCCGTGAAAGTCGTTCCATCTTTTCTAAGACCCACTGCCTCATAAGGTTTTTCATAGCCAGCCATGATATTCTTTAAGATAATTTCTCGGGATTCAGGTGCCGTAAGGTCAAGGGCATTTTTTCCTATTATCTCTGAGGGTTCGTATCCGAACATACGGGCAAGAGACCCGTTCGCATCTAATATATTTCCTTTGTCGTGAATGGCAATCCCCTCAAAAGAAGCCTCTGCCAATTGGCGGAAATGCGATTCACTTTCTCTCAGCAATTCTTCTGACTGCTTGTGCAGAAAAATAGCCCCTAAGTGAGCAACGATTGTAGAAACAAGTGCAACATCAAATGCAGCAATCCTTTCATTTCTTTTCCCATATTCGGTTACAAGGAAAACCATTACTGCCACAACCTCACCGCCTGCAAGAATAGGTATCGCTGCTAATGTCCCGTTGATACCATGTTTTTTGGCAATATGTGAGCGGAGAAATTCATGGTTATCTGTAATATCCCAATGCCATACATTATTTTTTGAAGCCCACACACGGCCAGGAACTCCAACACCCCGCTTAAATTTAAAACCTTCGCTTTCCTTTCTGAATTCTTCCAAACCTGCGATGCTGCTGTGGCAAACAGGCCCGCACTCAAGATATGAGTTGTCTGAAGATGGTATCCATGTTTCACCATAAACCCAGCCTGTGGTTTTGCAAATCTTATGAAGTGCTGTAAAAAGTGCAGAGTTAAAATCTTCCGACTCGCTTATAGCCTGTGTTATTTCCTGCATGAGGCGAAGTTTTTCTTCGGTACGTTTTGATTCCTCACATTTATCTTTTAACTCTGCTAATTCCTTTATCAATTCATCTTTGGTCTTTGCTTGATATGTCATAAAACACTGTGGTTATCTATCTCATCTATCGTTGCATATGGTCTATTAATGGTAAATCCCTTTGCTTCGCCACCTCTAATACAGCTACAGTCATAATATTACAGAAACCATTACAATGAAAAATAAAATCTTCCTCATTAAGATAACTACTACTATTGGTTGTGATTGTCAAGAAATATTTAATGCCACTAACAATCGGTAGATTATAGAGAAAGGCATATTGTAGAATAAATAAAAAGGGAGGCTGAAATCATTAGACAGAGTGAGGAGATAGGCTTAAAAATCAAAATGGTGAGAGAAAAGATAGGTATTTCCCAATCTGCATTAGGCGAGGCAATAGGTGTGAGTTATCAGCAGATACAGAAATATGAAAATGGTGCAACTCCGATTACAGTGGAGAGGTTACAGCAGATTGGAACGGTTTTGGGAGTTGAAGTCTCTGACATTCTATCCAGCAGGTCTGCAGATAAAGTAATGGAAAAAACACAAGTTTATGAACAGAGGAGAATTAAGCTGAAAGGATTTTGGGATGATGTTTCCAATGAGGAGTTGCTCCTTTTGAGGAAATTTCGTTCCATTACAGATAAAAGATTGAGGCGGAGCATTCTGCTTCAGGTTAAAATCCTTTCCAATGTCGGGAAAAGGGAATTTTAAAAAAGTATAAATTCTGGCTGATTTTAACACTCTTTTACGATGTCCTATTAACCAGCCGCATCTATCCATGCATAAATATTAATACATTTTTTTCTATCAATAATTTCCATCCGATAACTATTTAAATTTAATTCTATTTTCTAAATAGGGTGTTTCAATATTATTTTCGTAAATTTATCCCGATTGTTTTAAGACAGTATATGATATAATAAAAAACATTTTTTTATGCCTATTGATTTGCTTAATTGGGCGGCGTAGCTCAGTTGGTTAGAGCGGAGGTCTCATAAGCCTCATGTCCGGGGTTCGAATCCCTGCGCCGCCACCAAAAAAATTTTTTAGCCACGAATGAACACGAATTTACACAAATTTTTTATTTGCTAAAAGTTTTTTCTTTTAATTCGTGAATATTCGTGTAAATTTGTGGCTAAACTTTATAATTATATGAAAACTCTTACCCATTTTGATAAGGAAAAATGCCAAAAATAAAATCACATTTCTCCTGTCAGTCTTGCGGTTATCAATCAACAAAGTGGATGGGCAGGTGTCCTGAGTGCGGAGAGTGGAATACATTTGTAGAGGAGAGAGAAGATGCAGAAGATAAAACAAGATGGTCGGCAGAAAAAAGTGGTGCAGTAAAGCCCATTCCTATTTCTGAAATAGAGAGTTGCTATGAAAAGAAGCTGATTTCAGGAATTGCCGAGTTTGACAGGGTTTTGGGCGGGGGGATTGTACCCGGCTCTCTAATCCTCATTGGCGGCGACCCGGGTATTGGAAAATCAACCCTCCTCTTGCAAGCCTCTGCTAAAGTAAGTAAAGATTCGGGTTTGGTCCTTTATATATCAGGGGAGGAATCGGGGAGTCAGATAAGATTAAGGAGTGACAGGCTCGGGAGTTCTTCAGACAGGCTCCTCATACTTTCAGAGACATGTCTTGAAGATATTATACCGCATATTGAAAAGGTAAATCCCTCACTTATTGTAGTAGATTCCATTCAGACCATCTATACCACACAACTCCAATCTGCACCGGGGAGTATAAGTCAGGTGAGAGAGGTTTCATTTCAGTTGATGCAAATCTCAAAAAAGATCGGTATAGCTACATTTCTTATCGGGCATGTTACTAAAGATGGGGCGATTGCAGGCCCAAGGGTTCTTGAGCATATGGTTGATACTGTCCTTTATTTTGAAGGCGACAGGGGGCATACATTCAGGGTCTTGAGAGCAATAAAAAATAGATTCGGTTCAGTAAATGAGATAGGAGTGTTTGAGATGAAGAACAACGGGCTTGAGGAGGTAACAAATCCATCTGAATTATTTCTTTCCGAGATGCCGAATAATATTTCCGGCTCTGTGGTTGTATCCAGCATAGAAGGGACAAGGCCTATCCTGGTAGAACTTCAGGCACTTGTAAGCTATTCAAATCTTAATATGCCAAGACGGATGGTGACAGGTGTTGACCCTAACAGGGTATCACTCTTGATTGCCATACTTGAGAAGAGGGTCGGACTTCACCTGCAGGGTGAGGATATTTTTGTAAATGTAGCGGGTGGTGTAAGGATTGATGAGCCTGCTGTTGACCTTGGAATTGTCTCTGCAATAGCATCAAGTTTCAAGGATAAGCCTGTAGATGCAAAGACAGTGGTAGTGGGAGAGGTTGGTTTGGCAGGGGAGGTAAGGGGAGTCACGCATATAGATAAAAGGCTGACTGAGGCATCAAAACTGGGTTTTACCCGCTGTATAATTCCAAAGGTTAAAAAGGATATTTTGAGGGATATAAAGATAGAAATAATAGAGGTATCATCAGTTGGAGAGGCATTGGAGGTTTTGTTATAACCCACCTCTTTTCACCTGACGATTCAACAATATATATGAAAATTATGTTACTTGTAAACGACTGATCCTAACCATACCCCTGTCCTGGGCAGGAGCAATCTATTTGCGAAGCAAAATACCCACACTTGTTATTCTGATTCCTTCGCATGTCATTCTGACCCTGAGCGAAGCGAAGGGGAAGAATCTCGTTTTTTTATGCTCAGGGTAAACTCCGCGAGGAATCTCGCGTTTTAGATTGCTTTGCCTTCGGCTCGTAATGAGATTTTCATCATATATCTTAGAATAATTGCAGTAACTAATATCAATAAGAAAATGTGCTGTCCTCTGGACGAAAAATGCAATTGCATTTTTTGGGTTAAACACAAAAGGTCTTGAAATCTTGAGGCAGATGGGAAATAATAAGACTTACAGAGATTTCAATTCAGAGATTGAGGCAAGGCTGGAGAAATGATAAGCTATTAAACAATAGCCGATTTATAGTTATAAATTGAAACAATATGAACTTCATTAAAGAGTCATTATTGGAGAGTGCGAAGTTGAAAAGGGCTGTTGCCGGGTCAATGGCTGAAGGTATTCAAAAGGCTATTGATGTTATATACGATGCCTTAAAATCGGGTAAAAAAGTATTGCTAATGGGGAATGGGGGGAGTGCGGCTGATGCACAGCACATTGCAGGGGAATTGGTCGGCAGATTTAAAAAAGAGAGGAAGGCAATCCCTGCAATATCACTTTCAACAGATACATCAATCCTTACTGCTATTGGGAATGATTACGGCTTTGAAAAGGTTTTTGAAAGACAGATAGAGGCATTGGGTGAAAAAGGGGATGTAGTAATTGGCATTAGTACAAGTGGTAATTCAGAAAATGTCTATCGGGCAATGAAACTTGCGAAAGAAATAGGGCTTATAACAATAGGTTTACTTGGGAATG
>JACRGN010000021.1 GCA_016234205.1 Nitrospinota bacterium
AGCATTCAGCTTTTAGCATTCAGCATTCAGCCTTTAGCTTTCAGCTTTCAGCATCCAGCTGTTTCTCCCTGGGGTGACTCCTTCTATGTTCTCTCTTTAAGTCGCTTAACTCTACTTGGGTATAGATTTGGGTGGTGGCTATGGAACTATGGCCTAATAACTCTTGTATATGTCGTAAATTGGCTTTCCCCCTTAACATATGGGTGGCACAGGTATGCCTGAAGGAATGAGGCGTAATGTGTTTGTGTACGTTGGCTTTCTTCACATATTTTTTAATCAGCCAGATTAAATTGCTTTGATCTATCTTTTTGCCTCGTTTACTGACAAATAAAAGATTCTGGCTCTTCTGTTTTTGCTGTTCTAAAAGTAAAGGCCGGGAAATATTCAGGTATTCTTCTATGTATTTTGAGGCTATCTCTCCTAAAGGTATTACTCTGTCTTTTCTACCTTTTCCATAGTTAATCCGTAGTTCTCCATGAGTAGTATCTAAATCATATATGCTTAGGTTCCTTAGTTCACTATTCCTGATGCCGGTTGAATAGAGTAGTTCTAATATGGCTTTATCTCTTAAGCCTAAAATTGTGTCAGGATCAGGCTGAGATAATATCTTGAATATCTCTTTTTTAGTCATTAGGCCTCTGGGCAGGTTCTTTTTTCTTTTGGGTAATTCTATCTGACTGGTGGGATCATAAAGAAAATATCCTCTCTTTACTAAGAAACGAAATAAACTCTTTACCGGCACAAGCCTGGCATACTGGGTCTCTAAACTTAAAGGTTTTCCTTTTTTCTGATAACTGTATAAATACATCTGGTATTTATGAATGAGCTCTTTATCAATTTGGGTAATCTCTTCTATGTCTGTTGTTTGAAGATATTGAATAAAAAATCCCAGCTGATTGACATAATCTCCTATGGTCCTTTGAGAAAAGTTTTCCATTCCCATATATTCCCTGAATCTTTGTATCAGTAGCTTTACTCTGTTAATCTGTTCCTCTTTCATCTTTTCCTTCATTTTGATATTTAACATCCAGCTTTCAGCTTCCAGCATTCAGCTATATACAACACCCTTCTATGTTTTCCCTGCAAACCCGCAAAGTTAGATAAATCCTTGATTTTTCAACCTGAAACTTATTTGCACCCGGTTTCGCAAAGTCCGCAAGGTTCACCTTCAGGATTTATCGCTTTTTTCGTTTCTTTTTAGCTTTTTCTCTAGTTCTTCTGGTGTCGTTAATCCCATGAGTATTTTATCTAATGCGTTGGCCCTGGCCGCTAACTGGTAACAATAGCTCTTGCCCTGTCTGCCTTCTTGCACTAAAAGATATTCTAAGCTTACCAATTCCTGCAATAGTTCTCTTAATCTGTGATCAGGCAGTCCGGTGTATTCTCTGATCTGACGCCTGTTAACTGACTCTTTGTTCTTTTGTTCCATTAGAGTCTCTATCTGGTTAAGTAACTCCCTCTGTGGCTTCTTTAACTCTGTAAAGCTCTCTCCTAATACTTCTCGGGCTAAGTTATAGGCTGTTCGGTAGTCTTCTAATGTCGATTCTATGTATTGCTGGTTATCTGCTGTTTTTTTGGTTTCTCTCTGGTACTGATAAAGAAAGGTAATTACTTCTATCAGGTTTAGGAATCTTAAGTGATCCCTACGTGTCCTTAGCCATTCGGTGGGAAATTCTAATAAATGAGCATAAGGATTCACCACTCTTATCTGGTTTAATAGCCTCTGTATGTTCTGGTGTTTCTGAATAAGTTTTTCTTTCTCTTTTTGCTTGTTAAGGATGTTTAATCTTTTGGATTCTTTTTGTGCTTGCTGTATCCTTTTGGTCTGTTCTTTGGATTCGTCTAAGTAGAGTTCAAAGCATCTGGTCGCATTCTCCTGGTTTATCCTTGGCCTGGTGGTGGTCTCTAGGTAGGCAATAGGCCCTTCTACTTCAAAGCTGACGGTCCTGATTCTTCCGGTGTTCGGGTCTTTAATAGGTACGGCCTGGGTGAGCTTCTTTCTGGTCTGTAAGGTCCTGATGGAATAGTCCGCGCTCTCTCCCCCGGTTCTCTCTTCTATCATCAGTACCTTTCTCTTTAAGGCGTCTTTATCCATATAGTATAAAGCTTGGGGAGTGACCCTGGAATAGAGCAGACATTCCTCAGGAGGTACTAGTTTCTCTAAGCTCTCGGCTAAGGCTGATTTTCCGGCGCTTGACTGGCTGATTATCACACAGCTTAAAGGCTCTTCTAATTTCCTTGATATGGTTACTAAATATCCCAAAGCTTTGTTAGATTCTTCTCCTACATAACCCAGGATCTCTAAGTCTTTTAGAATGTCTTCTAATAAAGAAGGACTTTTAAGAGTAGCTACTGCTTCCTGTTCTTCTTCTTTGGTTATCTTTCTTTCTTCTGTTTCTGTTTTTATCTCTAATGAATTGGCCTGCAACTTCTCTAATTCCTGTATTATCTGGTTTAATTCCCCTGATAATTCTTTTTCTTCTGCATAGAGGAGTTTCCGGCCTTGTTTGATAAATATACTTCTGGATTTGGAGGAATATAAGTCCAAGCTGTCTAAATGATAGTTCTGTTTGTCCTGTAGTTTTAGGTTGACTCTCATCCTTTCTAAGTTCCTGGTTGTTAATCCCCTAACCCGGTAGAGCCTTTGGCCAAAGTCTAAAAAAATGGTGTCTTCTTGTTTGGTTACTTTTGGGTATTCGCCTGTGCCCTCTGGGGTATCGATAATATTATCTCCTTCGACTGCGCTCAGGACAGGTTTTTGGCTAATAGTTTTACCTTGGCCAGCATTTTTTAGCTGGTTAAATCCTGAATACGAGAGCCCTTTTTGTAAACCATCATTTAAATCATGATATTCTTCTGGTAATTCTAGGTTGAATACCTCTATCGGTAGATGAGCTATTTTTTCTTTAACCCGCTCTCGTGCTTCTTTGCCGGCCCCATCATTGTCAAAGCAGAGATAAACTTTTTCTGTTCTGTATTTGGTAAAAAGTCGTAGGTGATCCTCGGTTAACCCATGGACCCCGTAAAGAGGGATAACGTTTCTGAAACCTAAAATATATAAACTGAGGGCATCAATTATGCCTTCGGTAAATACGATTTCCGGTGAGGTTTTCAGACACGGCCAGTTCCAGACACCTTTGTGGGGACCAGGTAGATATAAATGGGTTGGCGAGTTGGATGAGTTGAGCGAGTTAGCTGAAGTAATTCGTCGTCCATAGATTTCGGTAATGTTACCGTCTTCGTCAAAGATGGGGAATATTACGCAGTGGTAAAAGTGTTCATTGCCTCTTTGGTTAAGGATGCCTGTCTCTTGTAATCCTTTAACCAGCTCATGGTCTTCTCCTTCCCGAGGCTTCAATCGGGACACAGTGGGTAATATATTTTTTAAGCTTCCATTGGCAAAGCCTATCTTAAAGCTTTGGTAAATAGTATCGTCTTTAAGGCCTCTTTGTGCTAAATATTCTATCCCTCGTTTGTCTTCAAATAAGCTCTCATGATAAAAGTCAATTACCCTCTCTAATAGTTCCTGGTAATTAATATTACTTGCTGATCGTTGTTTTGGGCCTTCGTTAGCCTCTTTAATCTCACATCTGGCATCTGACATCTGATTACGCAGTTTAGCATAGGCAGATATAAAATCTATTCTCTCATATTGAATAACAAAATCTAAAACGTTCCCGCTTTTATGACAGCCAAAACAGTGCCATAGCCATTGGCCATTCTTTTTGTTAACATGTAAACTGGGATTTTTATCTTCATGAAAGGGGCATAAACATTGGAAGGATTGACTGCCGTTCTCTTTAAGGGATATTCCGTAATCCTCGATAATCCGGGGTAAGTAAACCTGTTTTATCTGGTGCAGTTCATTATGGGCTATCTTCATCTTTAATCTCCTCTCAATCTCTTTAATCCTCTAATTGCCGAAAGATTAAGTCTTTAAGATGGAACATACAGGCACGTAAACGCGTAACATTACAAAGTGCCTGGCCTGATTGAAATACTTTGGCTAATCCCTCTACCTCAGGACCAGCAAATATAAAAATGAC
>JACRGN010000032.1 GCA_016234205.1 Nitrospinota bacterium
GTTCACGATTACACTCTATGAAATTATATGCCATCTGTTTCCCTCCAGTATTGTTCGTTGATGGCATATATTATATCAAATATCTGATACTCTTATCTGTTGTTTTTATTGTAAAATATTAGGGTTTTTGCAACAGACTCAGTAGTGATATAATAACAGAAAAAATGAATTAGTATATAAGCTTTCAAACCTTATAAATCAGTTTATTTATTTAATGAATATTATAGCTGTTACTCATGAGACATTCTGGCCTGTTAAAGGCGGCGGCGGCTCAAGGGTCTTCTGGACAATAAAGAAGATGCTGGAGAGGGGGCATAAAGTAACACTATATGCACCATGCGAATCTACCGACGGGTTGATGGATGCTCTGCCAGGCTTGAATTTTATAAATGGAGGCACAATAGGCAGATTCAAATCTAAAAACAAGGAACTTGTATATCTAAAGTTCATGTTAAGGCTGTCTAAATTCCTTATTTATTCGAAGGCAGAATGTATTTATACTCATATTGCTATCTCTGCTCTTCCCTCCGTCCTGTTGGGTAAGTTAAAAGGAATCCCTGTAGTATTTGATGTTGATGACATAATATCAGGTCTATCCTCAAATAAATTCATATCAAAATTCGGTCCTCATATAGAATTTGCAGTTGCCAGATGGAGTAAAAGGGTAATATGTATGTCCATGGCGTTAAAGGAGGTCATGGAAAAACACCGTGCAGGGGATGTCATTCATATTCCCCACGGAGTTGATTTGAGTCTGTTTAAATCAAGAGAGCCTGTAAAGGAAAATATTATTGTGTATTGTGGCGGTATAGAGCCTCATGATGGTGTATGGCTGATCCCAGAGGCTGCAGAAAGGGTCATAAAAAAGTTTCCAGATATAATTTTTCTGATAATCGGTGAAGGCAGGGGATTAGCTGAAGTAAAGAAATTAGTAGGTAATAAAAAACTTGGAAGAAATTTCTCTTTTACAGGATGGGTCAACCATGAGAATATCCCGGAATATTTGAATAAGGCAAGAATAGGACTTATTACCCATATCAGGTCAAGTGCTACAGAGATTGCACTTGTAGTTAAAGGGCTTGAATACATGGCAATGGGGCTTCCTGTAATTGCCCCTGATCTCAAAGGGATGAGGGAGGAGATTGGAGAGAATGAAAGAGGTCTCCTTTTCAAACCGGAAGATTCAGAAGACCTTGCCAATAAGATTATACATCTGCTTGAAGACCATGAACTTCAAAAAGAGATGGGAAAAAAGGGGAGGAAGTTTATTGAGAATAACTTTATTTGGGAAAGAAATGCAGAGAGGATAGTTCAGGTATGTGAGGATATAGAATAGTATGTATCTCTTAATTACAATAGACACTGAAAACCCATATAAAGATACACCTATGGAAGATTGGATATACTGTAATTTTAATGGGGAATGTTTTGGTATTGAAAGGATAATGAATGCCCTTGATAAACATGGGATAAGAGGGACATTTTTTGTTGATGTATATGAGAGATACAATTCAGGCAATGAGAAGATTGCAGATGTTTGCAGGTTGATTGATAAGAAGGGGCATGATGTAGAACTACACACTCATCCGGTTGAAGGAAACTTATCAGATATGCCCTTTGAGAAGCAAAAGGAAATTATTTCTGACGGTGTAAAATTTATATCATCAATATTAAATAAAAGTCCGGTAGCACACAGGGCAGGAAGCTATATGGCAGACCTTGATACATTGAAGGCGCTTAAAGAAAATGGTATTTTGATAGATAGCAGTAATTTTTTTGAGGTTTCGCCTCTCGGTATAACGAAAAATAGGGCAATTTTTTATGACGGAGTTTTTGAGATACCTGTCACCTATTTCCATGTCCCCTTTAAGCCAATAATAAAATTAATAGGTAAGACACTGGGGAGAAAGATATTTTACAATGGAAATTGCAAGTATGATATAAATTGGTGCAGCCTTTCAGGGCTAAAGTCAATGATAGAGAGATACAGGAGGGCTGATGTGAGAATCGTAAATCTCTTTATGCACAGCTTTAGTTTTATTGATGAGGAGAGTCAGTTTATAAATATCCATGACCTTAATAAATTTGAGGAGGTAATAGCCTATCTAAAAAATCTTGAGGGGATAAATTTTATAACCATGAGAGAGGCTGCCACAAGATTTCAGAGCGATTTAAGTTTTAAAAAATATATTCTTAACGGAAACGATAAGGTTCCATTATCGCTATTTGGTGTAGATTTACACAAATTTATCAGAAGAAAATATGTCTAAAAAATTAAAAGTAATGACCATAATCGGAACAAGGCCAGAGGCAATCAAGATGTTTCCTGTTATAAGGGAAATGGAGAGGTATCCGGAAAAGATTAAGCCATTCGTTGTATTGACAGGACAGCACACCGGAATGCTCAAGCAAATGCACACCTTCTTTAAAATCAAAGAGGATTATAACCTTAATATCATGTCCTATGGACAGGACCTCTTTACCGTTTCTTCGCGGATTATCAGCAGATTTAAAAAGGTGCTGGAGAGATTTAAGCCTGACCTGCTTCTTGTTCAGGGGGATACAACAACGGTTTTCATTTCAGCACTATCAGCATTTTATCTGAAAATACCTGTTGCCCATATAGAAGCGGGACTGCGAAGTTTTAATAAATACCAGCCCTTCCCTGAGGAAATAAATCGCAGATTGACATCATCTCTATCTGACCTCCACTTCGCACCAACAGTAAAGGATAAAAATAATTTGGTAAGAGAAGGGGTTAGCCCGGAGAATATATTTGTAACAGGAAACACGGTTGTTGATGCAGTATCTATGGTGCTGGAAAAAGAAACAAATGCAGGAGGTGGGCTATTAAAAAGATTAAACTTTCGACCTCCCCTTAATCCCATCCTTACGAAGGAGGGGAAAGGGGAGGTTGTGGATAAGAATATCATTCTTGTAACTGCCCATCGCCGTGAGAATTTTGGCAAGCCACTACAGAATATCTGCAAGGCATTAAAGATTATTGCAAAAAGATACCCTGAATATCGTGTAATTTATCCTGTGCATCCGAATCCAAATGTAAGAAATACTGTCTATTCTGAATTAAAGGATATTTCAGGAATCTCTTTAACAAGACCATTAAGCTATGGAGATTTTATTCATTTGATGAAAATCTCCTCTCTTATATTAACAGACTCAGGCGGTATTCAGGAAGAGGCGTGCGTCCTCGGCAAACCTGTCCTTATCCTGAGAGATGTTACGGAGAGACCAGGGGTAATAGATGCAGGTATCGGAAGAATAATAGGAAGCAAGACAGAAGATATTATTGCGGAGACATCTAAATTGATAAAGAAGTTTAATTCAAATAAATCTAAAATCCAAAATCTAAAATCTAAAGTTCAAAAGCCCTTCGGTGACGGGAGGGCAGGAGAGAGGATTGTAAAGGTAATATTAAAACGGTTGGGGTAAAAAATGATTAGCAAAAGGGCAGTTATTCATCCCAATGTAAGACTTGGTAAAAATTGTTTTATAGAGGACTTTGCAATAATTGGTGCACCTCCAAAAGGGTATGGTATTGGAGAGTTAGAAACTGTTATTGGAGATAATGCAATAATCAGGTCTCATACTGTAATTTATGCAGGCAACAAGATAGGAAATAATTTCCAGACAGGCAATAAGGCAAATATAAGGGAAATGAATGAAATCGGAGATGATGTAAGCATAGGAACTTTATCGGTTGTCGAACATCATATAAAAATTGGAAACAGGGTTAGAATTCATACACAGGTATTTATCCCTGAGTTTACAATCCTTGAAGATGAATGCTGGATAGGACCAAATGTCGTGATAACAAATGCCAAATATCCCAAATCACCCACCGCAAAACAGGAGTTGAGAGGCGCGCATATTAAGCAATTTGCAATAATCGGGGCGAACAGCACACTTCTACCCGGAGTGATTATCGGAGAGCATTCCATCGTTGGAGCCGGAAGCGTTGTAACCAAGGATGTGCAGGCTAATGCAGTTGTAGCAGGCAATCCTGCAAATATCATTAAACAGATAGATATATGAGAGAACCTTTTTTATCCATAATCCTGCCTGCCTATAACGAGGCAGGAAATATTCCAGAAGTCCTAAAAAAGATTTACAAGGTCTTTTTAACGATGAATCTCGACGGGGAGGTATTGATAATAAATGATGGAAGTATGGATAATACGGGGATTGTATCGGAGAGCCTCAAAGAAAAGTATCCCTTTCTTCATGTCTTTCATCATAAGAAAAACAGAGGACTTACCGAAAGCCTTATGACAGGCTTCAATCATGTGAAAGGGGATGTAATTATTTTCTTATGCTCAGACCTTGAATCGGACCCGGAAGATGACATCCCAAAACTTCTTTCGGGCATCGAGGAGGGATACGATATGGTGGTGGGGTGGAGAGAGAATAGAAAAGACGGGAAACTGGCAACATCAAAGATTTATAATTTTCTATCCCGCATCCTCTTCGGAGTTACCCTGCATGACCAGAACTGGATAAAGGCGTTTAAAAGAGATGTTTTGGACGCCCTCCCCCTCCGCTCAAACTGGCATAGATTCATTGTCCCTCTCGCATACCATGAAGGATATAAAATAAAGGAAGTTAAAACAAAATGGTATCCGAGGAAATACGGAACATCAAAATATGGTATTGGCAGATTATTCTCTGCCATGATAGATTTGATAGTCGTTAAGTTTCGTCTCTCTTTTATAAAGAGACCGATGTTTTTCTTCGGCTCCATTGGTATCTCGTTATTTTTCGCAGGCTTTTCTATCAATTTTCTGCAGGTTATAGGTGATTTTTTCTTTCATTATGAAATAAAGGAGCATGTGCCGATGCTCATACTTGGTATTGCATTGATGATACTCGGATTTCAATTGATTTCCATAGGACTCCTTGGAGAGCTGGTGGTAGATTATACATCTAAACCGAAAGGAGGAAAAGAGTGATAGGCATCGGCGTAATAGGATGCGGTTATTGGGGGCCTAATCTCATAAGAAACCTCTATGAATTGGAAGATTGTCGGCTATCGGCAGTATGCGATCTTAAAGAGGATAGACTAAATTATATAAAACGGAGATTTAACGGAGTCCATACTACAACAGATTATAAAGAGATTCTTAAATCCAAAGAAATCGAGGGTGTGGTTATAGCTACGCCAATATCAACCCATTTTGATATAGCGAAGGAGGCTCTCATTTCAGGAAAGGATGTCCTCGTCGAAAAACCTTTATCATCATCGGCAGACAAATGCGGGGAATTGATCAAAATTGCAAAGGATAATAAGAGGGTTCTGATGGCGGGGCATACCTTTATATATAACGCTGCAGTGAGGAAGCTAAAGGAGATTATGGAGACAGGTGATATAGGAGATATATATTATATTTACTCAAAGCGTCTCAATCTGGGAATAATAAGAAACGATGTTAATGCCTTATGGAACTTCGCCCCGCACGACCTCTCCATACTGCTCTATCTGCTCGAAAAAGAACCTGTAAAAGTAGGTGCAAAGGGATACTCATTTATACAGAAGGGAATAGAAGATGTGGTTTTCATGACCCTCGATTTCCCAGGTAATATCGGCGCCCATATCCATATAAGCTGGCTCGACCCGAATAAGACAAGGGGCATGACCGTTGTTGGAAGCAAGAAAATGGTAGTTTATAATGACCTCAGTCCTGACGCAAAAATTATAATTTATGACAAAGGGGTGATGAATGGGTTTGAAAACTTTGGAGATTTTCAGCTTCTTTTAAGGAGCGGTGATATACACATCCCTAAGATTAATTTCAAAGAACCCCTGAAAGTTGAGTGCAGTCATTTCATCGAATGTATAAAGGAGAGGAAAGAGCCTCTCACAAATGGCGATCATGGGTTGAAGGTGGTAAAAATACTAGAAGCTGCCCAGAGGTCTCTTAAAGAGGATGGGATACCTCAGTCTCTGAAGTAAGGTAGGGGAAAATTTCTATCAAGGGGCTTAATAGAAAGGAATAAAAGAGGGACGGCTTCTTTTATGAAGGAATACTCAATCTCTATCTGATGAAAACCTTTTGAAAGTTTCAACTGTTTTGCAAAGAAACTTTTTTTTCTCCTGCTCTCGTTTATTGCCTCACTGTTATCTATAGAAATAACAGCCCTGCCGGTTAATGCAATCCCCATTCCGTATTCCCCTTCTTCTTTAATTGCTATTAATCCTTTCCACAACCCTTCCCTTTTCATTCTGACTTCCGATGGATTCGCTTCGCTCACCACAAGCTCTTGACTCCTGACTGCTGGCTTTTCTATTGTGCGGTATATATTCACTAAATCTATGCCTTGAACATTTACTGAATATACAGGCTCTTGATGTTTATAATAAAACCACGACTCATCATCGAAATAACTCTGCCTCATGTTTAACATATAATAGTCATAGTCTTCCCAATCGTGTTTTATATTTTTACTTAAAAGACCCTTATCGTGATAAAAATCAAAGGGGGCTCTATGATAGCCTGTGCGATTTTTAAAAGTCTTACCGTCAAAATGGCTGTTGAGATATTCTATAAATTTTTTATTTAGAGGGTCACCCCAGTATGTGGTTTCAAAACCTGAATCCCTTGCCCCTCTTACACCGCCGGTAAAGGAATTATAATATGCAAGATAATATGGGCGAATCATCAGCAGGTCTTTAATTGAAGGAAACAGAAGGATTATCATAAAAAGGCTGAAAGCTAAAAGCTTGCTAAAAACTGAAAATCCTTTTACCGTTACCTTTTCATCTATCAGTTTATGTAAATAATAAAATCCTATACCTGACAATCCTGCTATAAATGGAAAGGCGGAGAGTATAAGCCTAACTCCATCGTATTTGGGGGCAAAGGGGAGGGCGAGCATGGAGACGGCTGCAAGGGCATTAATCAGAAAAAATAGCCCTAATCTGAAGGCTGAAGGCTGAAGGCTGAAGGCTGTAAAAAGACCTCCGATGATGGAGAGTATAAGGGTTATGGGCGGAGTTGTTACAAAGGTCATGACATATGGATAATGCCACGGCACTTTAGAAGGATGGTATACAGTTCCCAGATAGTAGGTGGTAACACCTATATCTTTTGCATGAGATTTCATTGCAGTTGAAAAAGTGGAAAAATTCTCAAATGTATAGTGCCATAGCCATGGGTTTGCTAAATATACTACGATTGGACTAATAAAAATCATGAAGAAAATATTCCTTTTAATGCCGGTCTTCTGTATATCAGATGACCCAAACCACATACTTATCGAGAATATTATAACGGGTATAAAAATCAAATACCCCTGCGCCTTAGTATCCATCGCAAGCCCCCATGCAATTACTGCAAAGGGCGACCATACTCTGCTCTCCAACCCCTTCATAAAACAATACACCGTAAGAAACCACATAAACATTATTGGGGTATCAAGGGCAAAGAGGTGGGCATGACCAAAGACCCTCGGCATGGTTATTAGACTTATAACTGCAAATATCCCACTCTTTCTGTCATAAAATTTTGCAATGGATAGGTACAGCAATCCAGCAAGGATTGAAAACATTATCATTGGCGACATCCTTAATGCCTCAAATTCTTCAAAAATTCCGTTAAAGATAAGATAGCTTAAAGCGTGCAGAATTCTTCCAAAAGGCGGGTGATAGTGGAGTCCGTCTCTGAAATATATATCTATATTTTCTTTTCTGCAAAAATAACTAAAGTCACCCGATAAAAATCCATTTACACTATTTTTAATCCATTCGGCAAAGGATTTAGCTGCAACAGGATTTAGATAAAGTTCATCCCATGTTGGTCCCATATCGTCTATAGTTAAGAAAAGAAGGATAAATGTGGTAACAGAAACGAGGAGGGCTATGAAAAGGTTTTTATCTTTCATAGGATAAAATTTTTCTCTTCGTCAAAAAGTATCTGGATATTTACTGGCTTATTATTAATAATGTGCAGCAGGGGAAGGTCTCTATTTGGCTCTGGAAAATTATCCCATATTGTTTTAACATCCTCATCAGCAAGGCTGAAACCTTGCCCTACATTATGATTAAACAAGCTTACCTCACAGCCGCTGTTGATAGCCATAAATCTAAATTTTCTGATAGCGTATTCCATCCATGTAATACAAAAAATGGGGATAATAAGTTTTTTATCAATTTTTACCCTTTCGCAATAATAATGGACCATATCTTTCGCCTTATGGGAAAAGGGATTTGAATCAAAGAATGTCATTTTATAATCCTTGAAAAAATCCCCTGTGCGAAAATAGTTAGCTCCATACCATGTTAGAAAAATTAAGAGGTCGGATAATGGAAGTCCCTTTTCCTTTGCTATAGCCCAATCCACTATCTTTAATCCTGTTTTATCAACCAGTATATTGCCTGCCGCTGGATTTCCATGGACGAATGTAGATGGCACAAAAGCTCCTTTAATTGAATCCAAAAGTCTTATGAGGTTTATCTTATTGGACGGATAATATAATATATATTCTTTTAAGAGATGTTCAGCATATTCATATATATCAATTTTATCTGATCTTGTATGAATATTTAGATTTATACACCATTCACCCATCTTCTTAAAAAATATTTCTGCCAATTTTCTTGATAACCTATTTTTTATTACCATCTGCTCCATTGTTCTACCTGCTAAATAGCCTGTAATTAGAATATCCGTTACACCGACCTTTTCATATAGTATGGGTTTAGGGATTAAGTCTTTAAAAAAATCAGAATTGATTGAATACAGCTTTTTAAGTGATAGATACTCATTCTGTAATAGCTCGGTATATTCAGGATGCCTTGTAAAATTAACTACCAGTGATGGGAATTTATTGCTGTTTAAGAAAAGGAAAAATTCAATCTTCTCCGTTATCCTGTAATCAGAATCACCGCATAACTGTAAGAACGATATTTTTTGGGGTTTATCAATATTTGGGAAATACTTATCCCACCGGTCTATCAGAAACTCTATAACTATTTTTATCAATTTACTCCCTTCTGGCACTAATTATATAAGATGGAACTATATATTTTATCAATCCAATATTAGAGAATAATTTAATACATATAAAAAGAATGTTCTTATAAATTGAATCTCTTTCAAAGTGGCAAGATAAATAATATTTCATTGCAGATTTATCATTTGCATTAAGGATAAACTTTGGGTTATTGTGATTGGGGATTGCAATATAGTTTTCTATTTCTTTGAAGCCATTTCTTATTAGGCTTTTATTATAACTATTATATGAATAGCCGCCATTCCATTTATTAAATACAAACAGATAAATATATCCGCCATTTCTCAAAAGAGCTTTTAGATCTGAAAGCTGACTGCTGATAGCTGATTTATTAAACAGATTTTTGATGTCTTCAATGATGATTAAATCTATAGATTCCCTTTTTATTGGTATTTCTTGAGGTTTACATATAAAATTCTTATTTACAATTAATACCTTTTTACATATTTCTGAGAGCGCCTCTGCAATATATGTATTCTTACCTATAAATAAAACAGTGTTACCTGAATTAAGGGGCATAATAAAGCTTATATCTATTTGGTTAAATCCGCCTTCACCCTGCCCACGAATAATATTGCCGATATTAATGAAAGACTTTAGCCTTTCCCATCTATTGGCTAAGACATCGTATAATGCCACTAAAATTGGGCTTTTATTTAATACCCCCCTTAGTTTTATATTGAAGTAGAAATTAAGTGCAGTATATACACCCTTTCTTGATATTACCACCTGCCACATATTTCTACTTTCATCTGCCCATCTTTTCTTATACCCTTCATCTCCCCTCAAAAAATCATATTCCCTTTTTTTTCTATCAAATGTATCTTTTATAATATTTTTAAGAATTATGGAACCTGGCGATATCGTTGAATATTCTTTATCATATGCAGTTGTATATTCCAATATTTTATCATCGTAATCAAAGCATAGTTGAAAGGCTATATCTCTATCATTAAGTTTAAGAATATGAACCACAATCCAGCCTTTACTTGAAAAGATTCTCTTTATATTTATAAAAAATTCCCTATTTTTATCGTTATCAAAAAGCGGCGCCCCTCCTTTCTCTTTCCAACTACAGCGTTCAACATCAAAAAGTCTTTTTATAATACTGTCTGCAATACTATCTCCTCCAAAAGTTTCATAAGATATCTGTCCCATATCTTCTGCTAATCTTTCATTCCTTTTGATATTATTTCTAAATTTGCTTCCCTTGCTTTTCAAAAACCCATCCCAGCTACCATCTGTCTTAATAAAAGGTGAGATAGACCTAACCCAGCCACTATAATGCAAATTTTCCCGTCTTGCCGTTTCGCTCAATAATTCGATAGTTAAAGAATCAGAAGGGATTTCCTTTAGATTTATAATGCCCCAAAAGGTACAGTCCTTTATAAGAAATTTAATAAATGAATAAGTTGCATCTCTGGTAAAATCCTTATGAACAATAAAATCTGCTTCATCATTAGACGGAGTGCCAATAAACTCTACCACCTTGTTTTTTACCATTAATGGTGCAATACCAATAAGCATTCCATTTTTTCTGACAATGATAATGAGAAGCCTTCTGTCATTCTTGAAGCACCTCCACCATGTAAATAGCCACTCGTAGGTCAAAAAGATAGAATTTATTGTTGAATCGGCGAGAAGTTCATTCCACTCATTACAAAGTTTTTTAAATCCTATCTCATCTTCTATAAGTGAAATGGAAAACATATTATCTCTTAACACAATGAAATAAAATCTCCGAAGCAAAAATATTGCTGAATGGAAACATTGCTATCAGATAATCAAAATATGGAAATACCTCTCCCATTATCAAATGAATTACCGGCAGTTCATGCTGCAACCCCTTAACATCTATAACATCAAAAAGCTCACCGAGTAATTTTTCCATCTCTTTTCGGGTAAAATTGTAATAGTATATTTTCCCATCAGAATGATACCCCTCCCTCCCTCTAACATCACCTATCTTCAATAGTCCTTTTATTTTTTTGCTAAAGTTGAGATGATAGGCAGAGAGAGTAAGTTCACCCCCTTTTCTTAACACATCGTATATTTGCTTTATTACTGCCCTCCTCAATTTATCAGAAGGGATATGTTCTAAAAGGTCATTACTTGCCACCTTATCAAATATCCCTTTTCGTAATGGAAGGAAACTGGCATCAGCATGTATCAAATGCACAGAATCTCTTTTTACCTTCCCTTTAAGCTTCATAAGGGATTGAAATGAAAAATCCACCGCAACCACCCCCTTACATTTATTTATGTACGATGCTGTCAATACACCAGTCCCAGCACCAAGGTCTAATATTACATCTTCTGGCATAGGATTTAATTGGTTCAACAAAGTCTTATACTTTGTTTTATATTTGAGATTGGTATACCTTAAATCATAGCCTGAAGAATCTATATCCCTTTCTTCCATCTCTTTTAGCCTATCAGCAATCTCTCTATCCCCTTTTCCCTTTACAAGTTCATCAGGCATTATACTTGGAATGCCATGCTGAATAGGGAAGCGATGCTGACATTCAGGACAGATAAGATTGCCGGTTTCTATAACCCTCTCGCTCTTTAACTCCTTCACTTCTAATGTTAAGGGGAAATGATTATCATAGGGACAGGCTAATAGGTCAAGCAGTGAATGTATCATAATCTGTCCATAAATCGTGCAAGAGGATTTAATAACCCAAAGACTTTTATCATAAATATTGTTTCATCCTCATAATACTCTATCGGTATCCTCTTTAACTCAAAAAGGTCGCTATTTAAATCATTTATTCCATAGATAGTTGAA
>JACRGN010000198.1 GCA_016234205.1 Nitrospinota bacterium
CATCCCCATCCATCCCCTCTACAAAGTATTCCTTTGGAATGCCGATTTTTAAACCCTTTACATTATTAAGAAGGGATTTTGTAAAATCAGGGACAGGGACATCTGCAGATGTAGAATCAAGAGGGTCCCGACCGCTTATAACATTCATTAAGATAGCTGTATCTGTTACATCTTTTGTCATGGGTCCAATCTGGTCAAGGGAAGATGCAAATGCCACAAGCCCAAAACGGGAAACTCTTCCATAAGTAGGTTTTAATCCGGTGATGCCGCACATTGAGGCAGGCTGTCTTATAGAGCCTCCTGTATCTGAGCCGAGAGAGCCTGCACACTCATCTGCCGAGACCGAAGCAGCAGAGCCTCCACTGGAGCCGCCCGGTATTACATCCAAATTCCACGGGTTTCTTGTTACGCCAAAATGTGATGTCTCAGTTGATGAACCCATGGCAAATTCATCCATGTTTAATTTTCCAAGAAATATGGCACCACTTTCTCTTAATTTTTTTATTACAGTTGCATCATAAGGGGGGATGTAATTTGAGAGTATCTTTGAGCCGCATGTAGTCCTAACATCTTTAATACATATTAAATCTTTTATGGCGAGTGGAATTCCGAGAAGTGGAAGGTCTTTACCTTCCTTTATCTTATTATCTATATCTTCAGCCTGTTTAAGTGACTCATCTTTTGTAAGGGTTATAAATGAGTGAATATCCTTCTCAACCCTCTCAATCCTTTTAATAAATTCCAGTGTCAGCTCCCTTGCACTTATCTCTCGTCTTTTTAACTTTTCCCTCAATTCATGGATGGTTAATTTATATAATTTCATAATTTTAAAAATCCTTTATTTAAAATTAAATAATCTTTTTAGTTTATTATCTACTTCGCCTTGAATATGAAGAGGTAATTTTCCTAATTCACGCCGAAACAAAGTAGTGGTAACTGTCATCATACGATGTAAACGCAATGTGGAGGATACTCGTAAGCCTGTTTTAGCGAAATATGGAAGCGTTGAGTCTAATATTATATCTGTTTCTAATAAGTCAGTAGGAATTCTACTGCTAATAAATGAAACTATAACATGACGATGTGGTCCGATAGCATTGGTCAAACATACTGCCGGACGCACTTTTGCCACTGAAAAATCATCAAATGGAAATGGGACTAAGACAATTTTATCTTTAAGCATGGAAAGGTTTCCCATCATTAATAGTATATATGTCTTCTTCGGGTTCTTTTAGAAAATCAAAAGATGGATTGACAGCAGCAGTGTAGAGCCATTCCTTTTCGTCTATCTCAATATCTTCTGGCAGTAGAATAATAACACGAACCCTCGCTGGTCCAACAACCGGCAATGGTTCATCAAGAATAAGCTTTTTTTGGGCGTCAATTGTTGCAGTTATTTCTATAGCTTTTTCTACAATTTCCATATTAAATACCTCCTTTATTCCCATTATAATCCTAAAAATTGTGTGAATGTGCAATTACACAGTAGTATAAGCAATTGCAGTTTTCATTTATTCTTTAGAAATTAGCAAATTAGTTTTTAATGTATCCGTTGCAAAAACAATCTGAAAGGTTTGGACATTAGTCTTTTGTAATGTGTTAGTGAAATACCGCAAATTTTAATCATAAATTAAGAACTGAATTTATTTTCTGAAGGATTAAGTTTCTCCTTTCTTTTACAAACAATTCATAATTCTCCAGTTCCCACAACTTTTTATCTGGCGGGATTAAATGCCTTGAGAGATATATCTTTCTGTTGTCAACTTCCTTGGTAATCCATTCAGTGAGAGATTTTTCTCTTTTTGTGCCTCGATTAGTTCCAATATCAAGCAATTGATAATTTTCTACACAATTTATAAAATTGGAATCGTATTTGCCTTGAAGTTTGTTGGTGGGCTGAACATGGTCAATATCTTGCAATCTAATCGTTGCCTCACGGTCATAAAGAACATAAAACAAAAATGGCATATCAAGAAATTTTAAATTAGTCTCGGTAATTGTATCAAAGAAAAATAAAGGATGATTTTTATAAGTATCAAGGATTTTTTCTAAGGGGAAGTCTTTATTCTTATAAATTTTGATGACATTTAGAAGTTTTTTTATTCCAGTTTTGTATGGTATCCAACCTTTGCCTCTACTAAATAAGCCATTCAATAATGATAAATAAATCCATTTATGCAAGTACTTATAATCAAGATTTGCTGTATCGTAAGTATCAAATAATTTGTGAAGATTATCGGTTAGTGTTTGCTTATGAAAAATATGATATGCAATAAAATATAAAGGAATAAAAGAGCGGTTTTCACTCTTATAATATTCATGCAATTTTGAAGCGATTAAGAATTTCTTTAATGCACTCAATGTTTCACATATACGGTCTTTGTTATCCACAGCAAATTTAGCATCATTGGAGTCAATGTCTGACATTTCCTTAGTATGATTATCTCTAAGTAAAAATATTAGCTTGATTAAATTGTCTTGGGACATGCCAATATCCTGATAATCTTTCAATGTTTCATCTAAAAACTTTTCCATTTTCCACTCAAAACCTTTTAAGATAGATGCGACTAAATCATAAGCTGATAACTTAGTGCCTCCATCGTTTAATCTTCTAAATAACTCAACTATTCTTTGCCTATTAGCAACTTCATCTGATTTTTTGTTTATTGTTACTTTGGCAATACCAACATGCTTGATGGTAAATAAATTCTTATAAAATGTCCTGACATTTTTTCTAATATGTGTTTGTTTTATTTCTTCAGCTACTCCCCCTGCCTCTATAATTTTATCGGCTATGTAATCTTCGTCATGGGTGTCTTTAAGTTGCCTGAATAGCTGATTAACTGGATACCATTTATGCTCCTCTAATCCTTCATCTAATCTATCCGAATTTATTTTGGGAAGCTTTGTTGCATCATTTTCAAATTCAAATTCGTATTCCATATTATTGAAATCGCTGAATAAATCTAAATACAATATTTTTCCGTTTATGCTGCCCATTATTCCCATGTAAAAAGATTGAAATCTTTGTTGACCATCGATTACAAAAAAGTGGTTTTGATTGAGATTTTCCAGATTAATAGAATCTATTAAACTACCATCTTTCGTAAAATATCGAAATGCAAATAAGGGTTTGTTATTTTTTTCCTCCTCAATAACCATAATACCACCAAAGGAATTTCCCTTTAATAAGGTATCAAAAAGTAATTCCATTTTTTCTTCATCCCAAACTAATCTTCTTTGAATTACAGGTAGAACAAAAATATTATCTGATATTTTGGAAACTGCATCTTCGACTGTTATCGGGTCCCAATTTGCCATTTATTCCTTTTCCTTCCTAATATTTGCGGTATTTTTCTTTTAACTTGTTTATATCCGAAGTATTTCGGAAATATTTACTCCATCTAAAAGCCTGAAATTCCTTCAACCTATCATGCCTCTTCTATAATTTTAGGAACCTTGTAATAATTTCTGTCTTTATCAGGTGCATTATCAAGGGAATTACCTTCTAAAAACAATTCCCTATTCACATCATCACGGAAGGTGTTTTTTATTGGCAGGACATGGGATGTAGGCTCAACATTGCCTGTATCAAGCTGGTTTAACTTGTCTATATGGGTAAGTATGTTACTCAACTGATGAGTGAATCTCTCCTTCTCCACATCTGTAAGCTCTAACCGTGCAAGTTCAGCCACATGCTCTACTTCTTTAATTGATAATTTCATATAAAATATCCTTTTTGCCACAGACTTACACAGACTTTTTAAACTGTTTAAGCCGTTTAAATCGTTTAAACTGTTTGAACCTTTTTAATTAATCTGTGAAAATCTGTGTAATCTGTGGTTTCATTAGTTATTTGTTTCTATCTCCTGTGTGATGCCTTTTTGCTTCTCCATCTCCTCTTTAACTTTTTCTTCTTTGTCTTACTTGCCATAAATATCCTCCTTTTCTTAATTTGGTTTGAAGAATTGAAACATGATAAGAAAATATAGCATAAAAAAAATTTTTAATAAAGTATTATGCTTTGTCTTGACATGGTGGATTTCTATAGTGTAAACTGATTTTCACTTTTTTGATGTATAGGAAATTATATAGCCACCAAGACACAAAGGGATAAAGAATAATTTTTTCTTTGAGTCTTCGAGTCTTTGAGGTAGGTTGTTGTTTTTGAGGTATAAAATAGATGAGTAATTTTTTACAGGTTAAGATAAGACCGCAGGAGATTAAGAAGGGGAGTTCTGTAAGGGCAATGTTAGACACTATGGGGAATAGTGCCTTTCAGGGGAAGAATCTGGCACTCGCCCGTGATATATGGGTGAAGATGTTAAATGACAGGACTACAATATTCTTCGGTCTTGCAGGTGCCATGGTGCCTGCCGGGATGAGGGGGATAATTACATATCTTATTAAGAACAGGTATATAGACTGTCTTGTATCTACAGGTGCAAACCTTTTCCATGATTGCCATGAGACACTCGGCAGATTCCATTTTCAGGGGACTCATGAGGTGGATGATATAAAGCTGTTTGAAAAGGGGATAGACAGGATATATGATGTCTTTGCATCCGAGCAGGAGTTCAGGAAGGCAGATAATTTCGTTAAGAACTGGGCAAAGGGATTAGACCCAAAAGTTGTTTCAGGAAAGAGGTCGGTAACGACAAGGGAATTTTTATACCTCCTCGGAGAGAAACTCTCAAAGATTAGCAAGGTTGAAGGAATCCTCACATCTGCATATAAGGCGAAGGTTCCGATTTACTGCCCTGCCATTGGAGACAGCTCAATAGGCATAGCACTTGCGGTGGGGAGGGCGGAAGGGTCAAACAATATCCAGTTTGATATGGTAAAGGATGTCCTTGAGACCGCAGAGATAGCAAGCAAGTCCAAATCTACAGGTGTAATATATGTAGGGGGGGGGACGCCAAAGAATTTTATACAGCAGACTGAGGTTACTGCCTCTATAATGAGCGATTCAGTATCTGAAGGGCATAGGTATGCAATCCAGATTACTGCCGATGCTCCCCACTGGGGAGGACTCTCTGGCTGCACATTCAAAGAGGCACAGTCATGGGGGAAGATTGCAAGGGATGCCCGCAGTGTATCCCTCCACTCAGATGCTACAATAGCACTTCCAATCATAGCCACCGGTGTGGCAGACAGTTTCAATACCAAAAAGAGAAGGATGCCAAAATTTACAATTAAAGAAGATTTGAAGATGACCCTCTAAGTATGAAGTATCCACCTCCATTAATCCAAAAAATGAGTTTAGCCACGAATTTTCACGAATGGACTCGAATTATTAAAAATTTAGTGTCAGTGTTAGTGACAGTGTCAGTTAGAGGATTCTTTTACTGACACTGATAATTGTCACTGTCACTTTTATTATTTGATTTATTCGTGCTCATTCGTGGCTAATGCATAATCTGTGTTAAGGAAAGGAGGTGAATTATAAGTAGTAGTTTATGGATAACAGGAAGGATAGTGTCGGAGGACAAAAAGAAAACTTCGATATTTCAGGCGGTAAAGATTCCTTAAATAAAGGAGCCAAAAAAAAGAAACCCCTAAGAAGGGAAAAGGATACAATAAGAAAAATCACGAGGGAGTGTCTGAAGGATTGGAGGGGGATTGATTTTGATGAGGATGAAATATAAAAGGCAATAAGATTTTTGATAAAAAAACGGATTGGCGGGCAAAATAAAAAAGATGGCTGAAAGCACTTGACAAATATAGGGTTATTGTGTTGTAATTAGGCAGTTTTAATATATATGGAGTAGGTGTAAATAAAAGTCTCATTATAGGAGGGCGAATATGCCAAAACAATATACCATAATGGTGATACCTGATATATCAGGGAAACTCCGTCGTTTCAGCATATCCGAAAAATCGGCAAAGATTCTCCTCAGTGTATTCATCCTTATAACAATCACATCCGTATTTCTGTTCTACCGCCACATAAAATTAAGTAAAGAGGTAATAGAACTGGAAGGTTTAAGAAAGGAAACAAGGGAGCAGAGGCTGCAGATACAGCAGTTTGTCCAGAAGGTTAAAGACTTTGAGCAGCATATGGCAAGGCTTGAGAGGTTTGACAGGAAACTCAGGGTAATCACATCATTAGAAGGAAGCGGGGCAACAGCATCGGCACAGAAATGGGGCGTCGGAGGTATTGACGATAATGAGTCTACCACTTATGCATCAATTACACCTGCTGAAGATAGAAATGTAATAAAAGATTTGAATAAGAATATAGATGAGTTAAAAAATCAGGCAAAATTTCAGGAGATAAGCTTTCAGGAATTGGATGAATTTTTTAAAGGTCAGGAATCGCTCCTATCATCTACACCGTCTATCTGGCCTACAAAGGGTTGGGTTACGAGCGGATTTGGATATAGGGTATCACCATTTACAGACAGGAAGGAGGTGCATGAAGGTATAGATATAGCAACGAGGATGAATGCTCCGGTAATATCTCCGGCTGATGGAATAGTTGTAAGGTCAGGGAAGGATATGAGCTATGGGAATATACTGGAGATAGACCATGGATATGGAGTAGTAACGAGGTTTGGACACAATGCGAGGATTTTGGTCAACATGGGTGATAAAGTGAAAAGAGGACAGACAGTTGCCCAGGTGGGAAATACTGGCAGAAGCACTGGTCCACATCTTCATTATGAGGTAGTTCTGAACGGTGTACCGGTAAATCCGTTCAGATATATATTAGAAGAAAGTTAATTTTTATAGATTTTAGACATCAGATTTATATTTAATGTCTATTGTCTGTAGTCAGGGTGGAGGTTTTAAAAGAATGGCAAAGGGTACAGTAAAGTGGTTTAATGAATCAAAAGGATACGGATTTATAAAACAGGAAAACGGTGAGGATGTATTTGTCCACTTCTCTGCAATTAAGGGAGATGGATTTAAGACATTGAAAGAGGGGCAGGAGGTTGAATTTGATGTAACGCAGGGAGAGAAAGGACTTCAGGCTGTAAATGTAAAAGGTTTTAATTAAAAATAACATTTATAATCTGTTATTATAAAGTGGTATAGAAAACCCTGATGAATAAAATCAGGGTTTTTCTTTTTTTATACACTTTTTTGACACATAAATTATAAAATTTAGCCACGAATGAACACGAATTAACACTAATTTTTTTAAATCTTTTATTTTAATTTGTGAATATTCGTGTAAATTTGTGGCTAACATTATGTTTTTTGTTCTTAACCAAAAAGATTTAGAAATCTCAGGGATAGCCGTCCTCTTGTATTGTTAACCATTTCTATATATAATAATTTTATGATTGGTAGTCTTCTAAAAAAGATTGTTGGCAGCCGGAATGAGAGAGAATTAAAAAGGCTTCAAGCCTATGTTGACAGGATAAACCAGCTTGAGCCTTCAGTACAAAAACTCTCCAATGATGAACTCAAGGCAAAGACAGGTGAATTTAAGGAGAGGTTGAATAATTCCCTCTCAAACTTAAATCCTGACCTATCACCTTCAGACCGAAGGCAGGCAGTTGAGAATGCCCTGAATGAACTGCTCCCGGAGGCATTTGCTGTTGTGCGGGAAGCGGCAAAGAGGACCCTCAATATGAGGCATTTTGATGCCCAGCTTATCGGCGGGATTGTCCTCCATGAGGGTAAAATTTCCGAGATGAAGACAGGGGAAGGTAAAACCCTCGTCGCGACACTTCCTGTTTATCTCAATAGTCTCACCGGCAGGGGTGTCCATGTTATTACTGTAAATGACTATCTTGCCAAGAGGGATGCCAGCTGGATGGGTGAGATTTACAAGTTCCTTGGACTGTCTATAGGCATAATCCAGCATGATATAGATGACAGAAAGAGGCAGGATGCATACCGCTGTGATGTCACCTATGGTACAAATAACGAGTTTGGGTTTGATTATTTAAGAGACAACATGAAGTTTTCAATAGATACCTATGTCCAGAGGGAGCTTAACTATGCCATTGTAGACGAGGTGGACAGCATCTTAATAGACGAGGCAAGAACGCCCCTTATCATCTCAGGCCCTGCCGAAGAGTCCACAGACAAATATTACAAGATAGATAAGATAATTCCAAGATTGAAAAAAGATACAGATTATCAGATTGACGAGAAGGCAAAGTCTGCAACACTGACAGAGGATGGGGTTACAAAGGTGGAGGGACTTCTATCTGTGGAAAATCTTTATGACCCGTCAAATATAGAGATACTCCACCATGTCAATCAGGGATTAAAAGCACATACACTGTTTAAAAGGGATGTGGATTATATAGTAAAGGATGACCAGGTTGTAATTGTAGATGAATTTACCGGAAGATTGATGCCGGGGAGGAGGTGGAGTGACGGGCTTCATCAGGCTGTGGAGGCTAAAGAGGGGTGCAAGATTGAAAATGAAAACCAGACACTTGCCACAATCACATTTCAGAACTATTTCAGAATTTATAATAAACTCGCCGGAATGACCGGAACGGCAGATACTGAGGCGGCAGAGTTTCAGTCGATATATAAATTGGAGGTTTTAGTAATCCCGCCGAATAGACCCATGATCAGGGCTGATTATTCGGATGTAATCTACAGGACAGAAAAGGAGAAGTATAATGCAATTGTGAGGGAGATAGAGGAGCTTAATAAAAAGGGACAGCCCGTACTGGTAGGGACAATCTCCATTGAGAAATCCGAGAGGATAGGTGACATGCTCAAAAAAAAGGGAATAAAACACCATGTCCTCAATGCAAAGTATCATGAGAAAGAGGCGGAGATAGTTGCTCAGGCAGGGAGATTCAGTGCTGTTACAATTGCAACAAATATGGCAGGCAGAGGTACAGACATACTCCTGGGTGGAAACCCGGATTTTCTTGCAAAAAGGCGATACGAAAACGAATCTGAACTATCACCTGATGAAAGAAAGAAAATATATGAAGAGCTTCAAAAGCAGTGTGAGAATGAGAAACAGAAAGTAATAAGCCTTGGCGGGCTTCATATTCTTGGGACAGAGAGGCATGAGGCAAGGCGAATAGATAACCAGTTGAGGGGACGTTCAGGAAGACAGGGTGACCCCGGCTCATCCCGATTCTACCTTTCTCTGGAAGATGACCTTCTTAGAATTTTCGGTTCTGAGAGGATATCAGGTTTGATGGAAAAACTTGGCATGGAGGAAGACCAGCCTATTGAGCACAAAATGATTACCAAGGCTATTGAGAATGCCCAGAGAAAGGTTGAGGCACACAATTTTGATATAAGAAAACACCTCCTTGAATATGACGATGTGATGAATAAACAGAGGGAGGTTATATACGAGCAGAGGAAGCAGGTCTTAGAGGGTGAGAATTTAAAGGAGATGTTCTTTGAGATGTTGGAAGAGGTATTGGACGATACGGTCAGTATCTATGCCGACGATGGCAGGCATCCTGAGGATTGGGATATGAGCGGCTTAAGGGATTCTCTAATCAGGCAGTTCTCACTGAATATAACATCGGATAATGGGATGGTATCAATTGACGGCGGGAAGAGTCTTGATAAAAGAGATATGAATCTTGAGCTGCTGAAAGGGTCAATCAATGAGGCATTGGAGCAGAAATATGCGAAGAAGGAGGCAGAACTTGGAAACGAGATGATGAGATATTTGGAGAAGATGGTAATGCTCCAGATTATTGATAACCAGTGGAAGGACCACCTCCTCGTCATGGACCACATTAAGGAAGGGATAGGTTTCAGGGGTTATGCACAGAAGAATCCATTAAATGAATATAAAAAAGAGGGTTTTGATGCCTTTGCAGCAATGATGCAGAGGATAAAGGAAGAGATAACAGAATATATATTCAAAATCCAGCCTGTGAAAGAGGCAAGGGCTGAGATAACCCAAAAGAAGCAGAGGATGATTGAACACAGGGGTGAGGGAGCAGGCGGAGGCGGGACGCCATCACAAGCAAGGAGAGATGGGGAAAAAGTGGGCAGGAACGACCCATGTCCATGCGGAAGCGGCAAGAAATATAAAAAGTGCTGCGGGGCATAAGAAAAGGGAAGGATTAAGGAGAAAAGGGGAATTGGAGAATAAGAGGAGAAAAAGCAATAATCGTTTAAAAGGGTTGTACAGGTTGTTCAGGATTTATATTTATCCTGTATATCCCTGTTTGAATTTTCTCCCTTTCACATTCTTCTCCATTTCTCCTTAATCTTTTGTTTTATGGTTACTGTAGATGTTGTAAATAGCAGTGAGGCAAAAGAGGAATGGAACCAATTTCTAAGTGAGAGTGAGAATGCGTCTTTTGCATCCCTTTTTAATTGGAAGGCAATTTATGAGGAAATATTTGGTTTTAAGACATTTTATCTCTTAATAAAGGATGATAAGAAAATCAGGGGAATCCTCCCCCTTGTTCTGATAAAAAGTCCACTCATAGGTAAAGGCTCTTTTCTTATTTCTACACCCTATCTTACACAATCGGGTCTCTGTTTAAACGGCATTAGCTTTGAACCAACTCCTGTAATTAATACCTTAAGCAAGTTGATAAGAGACTGCAATGCTAAATATGTAGAGATAAGACAGATTGTCCCTTTTGCGTCTGATAAACTTTTTACAAGGAGAGATAACTTTACTTTCAGGCTTGACCTCTCTCACGGGGTTGAAATGCTCTGGAATAGGTTTTCTCCAAAAATGAGGAATCATATAAGGAAGGCTCAAAAATCGGGTATTGAGGTCGTTACTGGAAAAGACCAGTATTTTATTAATGGTTTTTATCAGGTTTTTTCAAAAAGGATGAAGGAGCTTTCCTTCCCATCATATCCAAAGAGTTATATAGAGGCAATAATTAAGAACTTTAATAATAATTCAAGAATAATTCTTGCACTGCATAAAGAAAAAATCATTGGAGGGATGCTACTCATATCTTTAAAAGATACATTAAGTTTTCCTTATGCAGCAACACTTGTAGAGTATAATCATCTCTGTCCTAATAACCTTATGTATTGGGAGGCTATTCAGCAGGGGGCAAGAGAGGGTTTTTCAATCCTTGATATGGGAAGAAGCCAGGAAGGGAGCAGCACATATCAATTTAAAAAGCAATGGGGAGCAGCAGCAGTTCAACTATATTATCAATACCTGTTTTCCGAAAAGGAGAAGGGTGATAAAGAAAGATTTTTCAATATGGAAAAGAGCCCCCTTTTTGGTATATATTCCTTTGTATGGCGGAGGCTTCCGACACCTTTTGCAAATCTTATCGGAGGTTATCTCGTAAAACAACTTCACATTGCGTGAGTCATTAATAATTCAAGATATAATGAAAAATAAAACACAATTTGAGAAAGAATGGCGGAACACATTCTCTGAATCTGCGGAAAGACATAATCTGGATTACCAGATTTCAATCTGGTCAGAAGCCGGACTGGAATGCTATTTAACATATTTTTTTGAATACCTCAACCCCCATTTAAAAAGAGGTAACAGGGAAACTTTCTTGCTTGACATTGGTTGCGGACCCGGAACTTTTTCAAGGGCAATGGCACAGAAGGGATTTAATGTATATGGTGTTGACTACTCAGCAGCGATGATTCGAAAAGCAAAAGAGAAGTCTAATGGTTATTCAATAAATTATCGGGTTGGGGAGATTTACCACCTTCCTTATAAAGACAACTCATTTGATATGGTGATATGCCTCGGTGTCTTTCAGCATCTCGAAAAACCAACAGAGGCGCTCCGGGAATTAAAAAGAGTGCTGAAGGATGAAGGTTTGCTCATTATTCACACTCTAAATGCATTCTCTTTATATCGCCTCTTTTTATGGAAAGACAATGCCTTGAAGCGATATAATCCCTTTCAGTTTAAGAGACTTCTTCAAAACGAGGAATTTCATAAAATATCTTTGAAGGGTATATATCTCTTTCCAAAGCCTTTTTACTTTCTCACCCGAATAATCCAAAGACTCCACCTTTATGACTTTTTTAATATGTTTTTTTATCCTATCTTCTTTTCCCTTTCTCACAGTTTTTATGTTGAAGCAAGAGAGGTTAAAGAATGAGAATTCTGACAATAGTTCCGGCATATAATGAAGAAGATTCCATTACCGCTGTTATAGATGATATAAAGAGTCATCTTCCAGAGGCAGATATAGTGGTTATAAATGATGCCTCAACCGATGGCACTGCCAATGCAGTAAGGTCAAAAAATGGCGTGAGGTTGATTGACCTCCCGATAAACCTTGGAATAGGCGGTGCAGTTCAGACAGGATTTCGCTATGCACTGAATGGCAGCTATGATATTGCAGTCCAGATAGATGGAGATGGGCAGCACATGGCATCTGAGGTAAAAAAGGTATTGACGCCTGTCATAGATGGTATTGCCGATATGTCAATCGGCTCCCGTTACTTAGAGAAAAAAGGTTTTTTGTCGTCACCGATGAGAAGGCTCGGAAATTTTATCTTTAAAATTGTGAATTCCACTTTGATTCAACAGAAAATCACAGATAATACATCAGGTTTCAGGGCATATTCAAAAGAGGCTATAAAATTTCTCAATCGCTACTATCCAAGCGATTATCCCGAGCCTGAATCAGTTGTATTGCTCGCAAAAAACGGATTCAGAATCAAAGAAGTCCCTGTTATAATGAAAGAAAGGACTGCTGGTGAATCTTCTATAACTCCGATAAGGACGGTTTACTATATGCTCAAGGTAATGCTTGCAATCTTTGCCAGATTCAGCCGGTAATAGGGAATTATAAACCGCAAGATTAACACAAGATTTTCACGAGATTTATCTTTTTTATTATCTGTGTAAATCTGTGTAATCTGTGGTTTCATTAGGTTTTTGTTCTGTGGAGGTTTAAAGATTTGAGAATTGAATTTCTTGGCATAGCCGTATCTCTTTTTCTCTTTATATTCATCTTTAATCTTATCAGGAGGCAGAAGATAAGGGATGAGTATTCTCTCATCTGGTTTGCCGTAGCCCTGTTCTTTCTTATTATCTCTATTTCCCGTCCATTAATTGATACAATTGCACTCTTTCTTGGAATAGAATATGGTCCAGCCGCTCTCTTTCTTATTCTTATTTCTGTGGTTTTATGGGTGCTAATCCGCTTCTCCATATTAATATCAGAACATGAGAATAAAGTAAGGACTCTTATACAGGAGCACGCCATCCTCAAAGAGAAGCTTGAGGCAATAAGAAGAAATTCTATTGAAAATACTCATGCTTCAAATAGCAATGATAAATCCAAAATCCAAAATCCCAAACCACAAATTTCATGACCCCCCTCCCATACGGACATCTTAATATTCTGACCTTTGATATTGAGGATTGGTATCACATCAATTACCCCCAGCTTGATTTCAAGGCTTATGATGAAAAGGAAGACCACTCCTCACTTTTATCGGCAGTAAAGAAGATACTCTCCTTCCTGAAAGAGAGAAATACGAAGGCTACATTTTTTATCCTTGGAAGGATAGCTGAAAAGAAACCTGAAATAGTTTTGAGTATTGCTGAAGATGGCCACGAGATTGCCCTTCATGGATATGAACACTATTTGCTGAAAGATATTGGAAAGGAGCAGTTTAAAAGGGAAACCGAAAGATGTATTAAAATCTTTGAAGGGATTACTGGAAAAATACCGAAAGGTTTCAGGGCTCCTTCGTGGTCTGCCACCCCCTGGCTTTTCGGTATATTAAAGGAAATGGGGTTTGAATATGATGCCAGTGTGTTTCCTGTAAAAACTCCACTCTATGGAATACCTGATGCACCGAGATACCCATTTTTTGCAGGGGATAATCTTCTTGAGATTCCTACTTCTGTATATCGTCTTTCAGGAAAGAATATAGCTTTCTCAGGAGGAGTATTTTTTAAAATATTTCCATGGGTTGCAATAAAAAATGCTGTAAATAAAATCAAACAGGAAGGACTGCCTTTAATCTTTTTCTTTCACCC
>JACRGN010000200.1 GCA_016234205.1 Nitrospinota bacterium
ATTGCCAGCAAAGGTTGTGCCGAGATATGCTGTGCCTTCGCCAAAGATTGTTCATAAACCTGTTGTAGTAAAGACACCGGCTCCTCCTGCGCCAAGGCTCTTTTCTAATAAGATTAAGGATATAAAGACATCAAAGGGCATGCCTGTAAAGGCTGTAACTGCTGCCCCTCAAACACAACCTTCAAAAAAGGGCGCGGTAAAGACAATGCCAGTAAAGACAATAAAAGAGCCAAAGGAAGGCATCAAGCCATCAAAGCCAAAAGAGATAAAAACACCTTCTGCTGAAAAGAGAGAAATGCCCGAGTTTAAAAAGGATGACGGAAAGGTGCAAATCCCTGAAAGAAAAAGGCCTGTGCCTCAAAAGGAAGGTGAAATCAAAACAAGACCTAAGAAGGAGCTGAATAAGAGAGAGGATATTTCAGAGCCAAAAAAGATAGAGAAAAAAGAAAGGCCTATAAAAAAGAAACAGAGGATAGATGATGATGAGATAAAGAAGCAACCCTTTGAAGGCCAGCCAAAAGACTTAAAAAGAGAACAGCGGGGTAAAGAGAGAGGCCCTCACTAAGGCTGTTTGCTTGCGGCATTTGCATTATTTTTCTTTAGCCATTCATCAATCTTGTTTTTTATCTTTGGCATTCCAGCCTGTGCTGCTGCAATGCCCTCAGTCATGCACCTTTTTTTCTGGTCAAAGTCAAGCATCTTTACATCGCCAACATGCGGAGTGATTATAACATCTGCATCCTTTATCTTGAATTTAGCTATTTCATTTCCCATTATATTTACTGCCTGAAGGCTTATATCAAAGAGGTTGTTAATCTCATAATTGACTACATTTCCGCTGACATCAACAGCAATCACAATATCTGCGCCTTTCTGCCTTGCCACATCAACAGCAACATTATCAACAACACCGCCGTCAACAAGGGTCTTATTTAAATAATTAACAGGGTGAAAGACCCCGGGTATGGCGCTGCTTGCATGAACAGCCTTTGCAACAGGCCCTTTATCTATAATAACCATCTCGCCTGTATTCAGGTCAGTGGCGATTGCAATAAAGGGTATCCTCATCTCCTCAATATTCTTTACAGGAACAACCTTATTGACAAACTCCTCTATCCTGTCCCCTTTTACAGGCCCCATCCTTGAAGATATAATGGTAAAATCAAAGATGTCGTCTTTTGTAACCTTAAACGCCTCCCATTCAAGCTCAAAGCTGTTTGCATGTGATGCGTATACTGCGCCAATCAGGCTCCCAACGCTTGTGCCAATAATTAAATCAATTGGTATTTTCTCCTGCTCAAGCACCCTTATAACACCAACATGCGCAAGTCCCCTTGCTGCGCCGCCGCCCAAGACCAATGCAACCTTTGGCTTCTTAGGAGCAATAATGGTTTCAGGCGCTGGTGTAAAAGCCTTGCATGATAAAACAAAAAGGGCAATTGCCAACCATGTTATTTTTAACCTGTGCCTTGACATAATATTTTTTTACTTTAATCCCAAATCCTCTAAAAGTCAACTTGTAAATCTGTTATTTGCCAAGCAAATTTAGAAATATGCTGTTATTGATAGGCTGACTTATCACCTATATCATAATGTATTGGCATAAATACCTTTCTTGCAGTAAAAAGTATTAGCATTGCTGCTATAAAGAAAAGCCAGTATAATGCAGCCTTTGTTGTCATGGCACCTGTGGAAAGGAGAAAAAGATACAGGGGCATAATTAAGGCAAGTAGATAGCCCTCCATTAATTTAAAACAGAATGCCTCTTTTGCTGTAATAAAACCGAGACAACCTGATAAAGGAATCAGGAGCAGAGGGCTATAGGCTTTATTAACCAAAACCCAATAAATATCTCCCTTTCCAATTACAAAGAGAATTATCAATGAAATTAGAGAGAGATAGTATAATTTTTTAAGAAATTGGTGAAACTTACTTACATAAAGATGAATAAAGAATACACTTGCGCCAACAGATGCATAAAGCAGGATTAACATGATATTTGCCTTAATGCTGATTGCTGCATCAGCTTGATAATGCGATGCATTGAATAGCATATAAGCGATAATAGAAATCAATATTGTTGATATGGCGATGCCTGTTCTGTAAAGCACTACAGAAATCTTATCCTCTCTGGTAAGAGACTGAAATAAATCCTTTTCCCCCATTTTTTCTCCTAAATAATATTAACTCTCATTACATTTTTCATAATTCTCAACGCTGCATCGTGGTCCTCTTTTGCAAGCCCTGCTACTCCATTCTCAACTACTGTAACCTTATAGCCCCTTAATACAGCATCTGATGCAGTGAACATTATGCAGATATGTGTAACACAGCCTGTGAGCTTCAGTGAGTCAACATTGAGCCTCTTTAATGTCTCGCCAAGTTTTGTATTGTAAAATCCTGAATAAGTCGTCTTCTCAATAACTATATCGCCCTTTTCAGGCTTAAGTTCATCAACAACCTCAGCCCCTTTTGTCCCTTTTACTGCATGAGGAGGCCAGCCGAAATTAGCGAATTCCTTATCATCAGGCGCATGGGCATCACAGATATAAATTGCTGGCTTACCTTCTGCCTTTGCCTTTTCAATCTCTTTTTTAATTTGTGGAATTGCCTTCCTCGCTTCTGGCACCTCAAGCGGCGCACCCTCAAGAACAAAGTCATTCAGCATGTCAATAATCAAAAGCGCCTCTTTTGGCATAGGCAATTCTCCTATTACTTAAATATCTCACTGAAAAATTGCTTCATGTCCTCCCATGAGCGCTTATCTGCCTTTTCATTATATGCTGCGCCTTTGGAATTGTCATTGCCTGAGTCAGGGTTTGTGAAGCTGTGAACAGCGCCGCCGTAAATAACCATGTGCCAGTCAACACCTGCCTTTCGCATCTCGTCCTGAAACGCTGCAACCTGCTCTGCCGGGACAAATGGGTCATCTCCGCCGTGCAATGCCAATACCTTGCCCTTTATGTTCTTCGCATCATTAGGATTTAGTGAATCAAGCCCGCCATGAAAACTTACAACGCCATTTACATCAGCCCCGCTTCGTGCAAGCTCTAATACAGTAGTGCCTCCAAAGCAGTAGCCAATAGCAGCGGTGTGTTTTATATCAACAAGTTTATGGTTTTTTAAAACATCAAGCCCTGCATTGACTCTATTGCGCATGAGCTGGCGGTCTGTCTTGTATTTTTTAGACTCTGCTGCTGCCTCATCGCGGTTTTTTGGCCGCACTCCTTTTCCATAAATATCAGCAGCAAATGCTACATAGCCGAGCTTTACAATCTGCTCTGCACGTTTCTTAACATAATTATTAACCCCCATCCACTCATGCACAATCAAAACACCAGGCCGCTTTCCTTTGATTGCATCATCATAAGCAATATAACCTTCAAGAACAGTATCGCCCTGCTTGTATTCTACAACTTCTGTGCGAACCTCTGCTTGGACATTTACTGCAAATAATGAAACAATAATTAATGAGAATAAATATTTCATAACAGCCTCCTTTTGATTGTTTTGTAATCAAATGTTATCATATATGTTATAATTCTTCAATACAACGTTGTAATGTGAATATAAAATGAAAAGGCTATTAAAAATTACATCCCTGGTACTCGCCTCATTTTTTCTGTTTATTCTCTTAGGCATCATTATACTCCCTTATGTTATTGACCTCAATAAATATAAAGACATCGCTGTCAAGGAATTGGAAAGGTCTTTAAATAGGGAGGTTTCTATTGATGATATAAAAATTACCGTATTGACTGGTATCGGTGTAGAGCTTAAGAACATAAAAATAAAAAACCACCCTGCATTTTCAAAAGGTGATTTACTCACTCTTGATGGCATAAGGTTCAGAATAAAGCTGCTGCCGCTCATAAAAGGTAGAATAGCGTTTAATAAGGTCATCATCAATAAACCCAACCTTCTTTTAGAGAAAAATAAGAAAGGGGACTGGAATTTTTCTAATATATCAGAAAAGGATAAATTAGAAAAGCCTGCCCCGAAAAGCCTGAAGAAGAATGATAAAGGTTCTTTTGACCTGCTTGCAGTTATGCTAATTTCAGATTTAGAACTTAAAAACGGAAGCGTCAAAATAAATGATATTAAGATAAAGGACATGAATATAAAGGTGAAGGATATATCTATTGGAAGTCCTATAAAGATAGATGCCTCGTGCAATGTAGCCGGGACGACACTAACGAAAATCAAGATGGACGGCACGCTGGGTCCTGTGAGCTCTTTTGATATAAACGAAATGCCTGTAAATGCAAATCTTAAAATCAGGGATATTGACCTCTCATCGTATCAATCTTTTTTAGGGCTGCCGCAGGATAATAAGCTCTCTGGCAAGGGCTATTCAGAAATCAAGATTAAAGGAAAGATTGGAGACCCTTTGGCATCTGGAAAGGTTGAGCTTGATAGTTTTGTATTTGACTATAAAACCGGCCGTGTACGATTGGCGGATTTAAAGATGCCTGTTGAAATAAAAAAGGGGGTAATTAATATAAATAAGCTAAAGTTTAAATTGTATGATGGGACATCAAAGGATAATATTCATCTTGATATGAATGGAAAAGAGCCGCAGGTAAAAACCAAATTACATTTAGAATCTGTTCAGACAGAACAGCTTTTAAAGGACCTTAATCTTTCAAAGGTTGTTGTTTCAGGGCTATTGTTATTAGATGCAGACATTACTGCTAAGGACACTGCAGTAGCTAAGGCAGATGGCAATGGCTTTTTTATGATCAAGAATGGAAAGATATCTGACCTTGAAATTGTAGATAAGATAATAGAGCTTGGGCATATTGCAGCATCAAAGCCGCGCAAGATAGGCAAGGTTACTGAATTTGATGAGCTATCTGGCCGCTTTCGCATAGAGCAGGGTTATCTAAAAACAGAAGATATGAGGCTTGCAGGAAAAGACCTCTCTATTTCTGCAAAGGGTTATTACGGACTGTTAAATAATGAATTAAATTTCGATGTTGCTGCAAAGGTGGAGGAGAACAATTTAGAATTCAAGATTACAGGCACTACAGACAAGCCAAAGTATGTTTTAAAGACAAAGAGGATTCAGCAGAACATAATTAAGGGTGTTATTAAAAAGGGCGCAGAAAAAGGAAAGCTCGATGAAAAGGATGTAAGGGATATTTTGAAAGATATTTTAAAATGATTTTATATTTATTTTTTCGTATTCCGGATAAAGGATGTTCTCCTCTTTTCGTATCCTTAGCTCAAGGAGGCCTAAAAGCCTTCCAAAATCCACTGCAAAATCTAACTCTGAATGAGAATTACCCTGAGAGTATTTATCAAAGAATCCAAAGGCAGATTTAGAGATTGCATCCATATCTTTTGCAAACATATCAAGAATGAGCCTTAAATTGTCATCCCTTTCTGCTGCCTTTTTTAAAACAGGATATAGCTCTGTATCCTCTTTCTTTACATGCGACAGAAGACCTGTTTTTGCTGAGAATAGAATTTCCTGTCTCTCCTTTGAGCCAGACACAACTTTAGTAACCTTATTTAACATATTCACCATCACAGCGTGTTCACTTTTCAGCTCCTCAATTAATTTAGCCATTTTCCCCTCCCTACTTAATTTTTTATGACACACCTGTATTACTAATAACAAATATATCATAAAAACTGTAATTCTTCAAATATAAACATAAGAAATATTATAATTTAATTTTTTTATACTTGCTTGAATATTCTTGTGCTATAATTTAACAGACATTTGAAAAAATGATATTACAAAATATTTAAAGAATCGCGAATAATTCTTTATGCAAATAAACAGACGGCTCTTTTATGGAATAATAACTTTAATAATAATTATCATTGCCGCAATTATTGTTAAATTCCTTTTAGTATCAGAAAAGAGCAGAATTCTAAAGGTCATCAATGAAGGCAGGGCTGCTATAGAGGCAGAGGATGTTGAAAAAAGCATGTCCTATGTCTCGCTGCAATATTCAGACGACTATGGCTTAAAATATTTGATTGTAAAGAGAATATTAACAGATGTCTTTAAGGAGTTTGAAGGCTTTAAGATAGCGCTTGATAATATTGAAATAGAGGTAGATAAAAAAGAAGGTGCAGCAGTTGCCTCATTTGACCTGAGGGTTATTGTAACACTGCACAACCAGCCTGGTTATTTGGTTGGAAATACTAATAGTCCTGCAAAGGTAAGGATGTATTTTATAAAAGAGCGGTTAAAATGGCAGGTGGTCAAGGTTTCGGGTATTAGAATGCCAAATTTGTAAGAGGACAACAAAATGTAGGGGCGGCTCTTGCAGCCGCCCTTATTACCAAATGGCAACATAAGGTTATACATTTAGAATCTGATTTTTAAATTAACCCCTGTTGCCCAGTCAGTGCCGAGTTTTAGTTCAGCGCCTGCTGATAGGCTTTCAGTAAAGGCAAAGCTTGCGCCAAGTATTCCAAATATATCTGCCTTGCCCTCTGGAGCATATGAGCCGTTTGTATAGGTTATCTCTGGCCCGCCATAAGGAGTAATCTTAAATTTATTTACATCAAAGGTTTTGCTCACCAATGCTGCAAAGTCAAATTCATGAAGCGACTGTGAATCTATCAGATGGACAGTATAGCCGCCTGCTATGGCGATGTCAATTGGTATGCTCTTGGTCTCTTTAATAATCTGATATTTTAATTCAAAGCCGGCAAGAACACCAATATCATCGCCACCCCTGTCCTTATCAACTGAAATAACTCCTGCCTTTCCCTCAATCTCTAATAAATAACCGAGTCCGTATCTGAGGTAAGGGTATAAATATGCGTACTTATAATCATAATCTCCATCATCGCCATATCCTGCGGAGATGCCTGATTCCATCTGTCCTTGATTAAGGCTCTGGGCTGTTGTGAACCTGTTGTACATTGCAAATGCCGGATGAGATGAAACAGCAAAAATTAAGAAGCACAATAAGAATATTAACCTTTTCATTAACGACCTCCTTTTAAAATGAATTTTTATTTCACCATGAATATAAATCATCTTTTGAATAATATGTCAAGTAAATTTGTGTATACACAAAAAAACAGGAGCGCTTGATACGCTCCTGTATAGTTAGGGAGGATGGAACTACACTCATATAAATAAAAACTAAATTCCTGCTACCTTTTTAAGGCTTGATTCACACTTCTTCTGAGAAGTAAAATAATCTTCTTTAAGGGAATTAAACTTTAGAACCTCAGCAATAGTCACTATCTTAGCATTCTTTTTTTTCGTTTTTTCTGAGTCAATTTCTTCTGATTCCATGCTCTCTTTTAACATAGTAACACATGATACGGGTAATATTATTTGTATCATTAGTTTGTCCCTTTCTTTCCCTATTACTAAATATATGCATTTATTATGCCAAACACCTGAATGTTGCGGCAAAATCAGCACAACTTATTGAATTACAAAAATATTTTAATAAAAGAGAATAGATGGGCTAAAAACTTAAAGGCTTGTCTAATGCAGAATATGTATGAAATTACCTACAGGCCCTTTCAAAATTGTGCGGATTCTGTTACAGCTCCTTAAATTCTCTCGGATTGATCCTGAATTTTCTGATTAGATTATAAAAATCAGTGCGGTGCTTTCCAGCCATCTTTGCTGCATTAGTAACATTTCCCTTATTTATTTTTAAGGTAAGGACAACATACTCCCTTTCAAAATCCTCTTTTGCCTTTCTGTAAGGCTTAAACTGCTCATTGCCTCCTGCAGATGGAAGGAGAATGTCATCTTCAACAATCTTAGACTTTGCTGCCATTACAACAGCCTGCTCAATCCTGTTTTCCAATTCCCTTACATTTCCAGGCCAGTTGTAGGACATCAGCTTTTGTATTGCGCTTGGCGTAAGTCCCTTTATATCCTTGTTCATCTCTTTACAGTATTTTTTCAGAAAGTAATCTGCAAGAAACGGTATGTCTTCCCTTCTATCCCTTAATGGCGGAAGATGAATTGGTATAACATGAATCCTGTAAAAGAGGTCCTCCCTGAATGTCCCTTCTGTAACGCATCTTTGCAAATCCCTGTTAGTTGCCACAATAACCCTTACATCTACCTTTATAGGTTTCCCTCCGCCGATTTGCGTGAATTCCCTTTCTTCCAAAACACGAAGAAGCTTTACCTGCAGGGATAAAGGCGCCTCTCCTATTTCATCTAAAAATATAGTCCCCTTGTCTGCCTTTGCAAAGAGCCCCTCCTTTGTCTCTACAGCGCCTGTATATGCGCCCCTCATATGTCCAAAGAGCTCATTTTCAAGGAGCGTCTCTGGCAAAGCGCCGCAGCTTATTGCTACAAAGGGATTGCCTGCCCTAAGGCTGTTAAAATGGATTGCCCTTGCAACAAGCTCCTTTCCTGTCCCGCTTTCTCCATATATGGCGACTGTTGAATTGGTCTTTGCAATCTTTGCGATCTGTTCAAAGACCCTCTGCATCTTTTCGCTTCTGCCTATTATGTTGTCAAAGCTGTATTTTTCCTTTAAGAATCCCCTTAAGTTTTTAATCTCATTTGTCAGCCGCTGTTTTTCTAATGCATTTTTGATATGCAGCAGGAGGTCTTCATCATCAAAGGGTTTTGTAATATAGCTGTATGCGCCCTTCTGCATTGCCTCAACTGCATTTTCAATAGAGCCGTGTGCAGTGAGTATTATTATCGGCAATTCAGGGTCAATATTCATTATCTCCTGCATCAGCTCCATGCCGTTCATTACACTCATCCTGAGGTCTGAGATTACTAAACTGAATTGCTCTTTCTTTATCTTCTCTACTGCATCTGCGCCGTTTTCAGAGACAGCAATAGAATATCCCTTTGACTCAAGGCGCATCTTCAAAACCTCAAGGATGTTTTTATCATCATCAACCAATAATATTCTTTCTTTTTCTGCACTGCCCATTATTTTTTTAGCTCCTTTTCCCTTTTTTCAAGCTGTATCTGCATATCTTTAAATTTCTCAATCTCGCCTTTTAATTTTTCCATCTCTCCTTTTAGCCGCTCTAATTCTGTTTTTTGCTCTATTCCCTCTTTTGAATAAAATATAAGCGGCCTTGCATATAATACATACCTGCTGTTTGGATATCTCTTTATCATATTCTCCAACACACTAATGCCCTTGCTGACATCCCTTTTTGGGTTTTCTAAAAGAAGATGTAATAACCCAACATTAAAGGCAATCCTATCAGAAAATGGCGATTGTGGATGCCGTTTGTCCAATCTTTCAAATTCTGACAGGGCAGCTTCATATTTATTCTGCAAAATCAGGGCATCAGCATATTCCAAATCTACCTTTAACTCTCGCTCCTTTAAAAGCGTAGCAACATTGCTACAAGCTGACAAGAACAAGAATAACGCAAGAATCAACATCCTCAAGGTATAAGATTTCATAACTATCCAATTCTTTTGGGTAAAATGAATATAAAGGAGCTGCCTTTGCCCAATCTGCTCACTGCCCATATCTTGCCGTGATGCGTTTCTATTATATGCTTTGCAATAGACAGGCCAAGACCGGTTCCCCTTAGTTTATGGTTAATCCCTGTGTCAACCTGCTGGAACTTGTCAAATATCTTCAGCAGATTCTCCTTTGCTATTCCAATGCCTGTATCCTTTACCTCTACATAGATATTTGAATCCTCTGTATGCGCCTTTATAATAATCCTGCCGCCTTCAGGTGTAAACTTCACTGCATTGCTCAAAAGGTTTATCATTACCTGCTGGATCTTTTCGCTGTCCATAATTATTACTGGGAAGCTTTCTTTAATCTCTGATTTAAGCTCAATCTTCTTTCCTTCTGACAGCAGTCTTATTTCATTAACAGCATTCTCAATTACAATATTAATATCCGAAGGCACAAAATTATATTTAATCATCCCTGCCTCCATCTTGGAAAGGTCAAGGAGATTATTTATCATCTTTATCAGCTTATCACCCTCCTCCTTAATAATCTTAAGGAGTCTTTGCTGCTTTTCAGTTGTCTTTCCTGCTATGCCGTCAAGCAGAAGATTGTTTGCTTCTTTTAGGGATGTTAAAGGCGTCCTGAATTCGTGCGATATGTTTGCAATAAAATCGGACTTTAACCTTTCAAGCTCATTTAATTTATAGCACATGGTATTAAATGCTGCTGCTAATTCGCCTATCTCATCTTTGGAGTCTATGTCTATCCTCCTGTTAAAATCCCCTTTTGCAATATTAGTGGTCTCCTGTTTTAATCTTTCAATTGGCTTGCTGATGCTGATTGTAACAAAAAAGGCAAAGGTTATTCCAAAGATAAAGGCAATCATGCTTATTATTAAAGAAAGCCTCGCTGCATTTCCGCCGGTCTCTTTAAAATTTTCCGTTTTTTTGTTTATTACACCTTCTCTGTAGAGATTGATGCCCTCTAAGGTCTTAATCATATCATCTACCTGCCTGCTGTTTTTAAGCTTCTGGGCGTCTATATCAGCGGCTTCTTTAACATTGGTATAGTCAAAATAGAGCCTTTTAAAAAATTCTATCTCGTCCCTCTCCTTCTGGGTATCTGCCAATCTTTCAAGACTGGAGAGGTCTTTTATCATCTCCCTCTTTTTTTCCTGAAAGGCATTAAGAAATAC
>JACRGN010000201.1 GCA_016234205.1 Nitrospinota bacterium
AAGGCAATATCACTTTATCTCACAAAACTGAGGACTGTGAAGATAGATATTACAGGAGATGACATTGTAGAAATGGGAATAGAAAGGGGACCCGAAGTAGGCTCAATACTGAAGGCTGTCCGAGATGCAAAACTTGACGGACTCATTAAAGATAAAAAAGATGAGATGGAATTTGTGAAGAAGAAGTTACAGAATCATCCTGAGTCCCTTTCCAAAATAGATACTAAACCCAAGATAAGATAAATCCCGTTAGAAATTCCCACGCCTTTAGAACAAAAACTTATTTTTCTTAGGAAATCAGGAATACAGGAATATTTTTTCATGCCTTCCTGAATTCCTTAGAGTTTTTATAATATATACAGGGACAAAATAATCTAACGGGGTAAGGAGCGGTGAGATATTATTTCTAACGGGATAAATCTAAGAAAACAGGATAATTTTGTCCTGTCTTTATTTTTCTGTTCAACATATCCACTTTAATATCAATATATTACATCTGGTATATCTATTGCATATTTTAAGGGTAGGAAGACATAATGCGATAGAGAAATGGGGTGTTTACAATGAAAAAATATATCGTTTCTTTAATCTTTGCAGTCGCATTAAGCGGTTATTGGTTTTTCATAGGCACAACTGCCACTGCACATGAAGGGGCATTTAGAGTTTATGGGATGGAGATTATTCCTATAATAGGGGAGCTTTCTAATATCAATGGGGAGGTCAGCACCATCACAATCATTGAATCTGATTCAAAGAGGCTTCTGACTTTCAGCCTGACAAATAATACAGTGGTAAGTATCTGTGAGAAAAATGTGTGCAACATAAGTAAGGGATTAAGAGGCTTTAATATACTGGGACGATATGAGGATATTGGCATTAAGCATAAGGGTTCTATGGTTATCTTACTGTCTTTGCATGATAGGCAAGAGGCTTTAAGTGTTGACATACACTTAAATCCTTCTGAAGTAAAAATTTCTCCATAGGGCTTAGTATCGCCCTTTTGTAGATTAACTTCAAAATTATTAAAAGGAGGAAAATATATGAGTTACACAGCGAAAGATTACAGTAAATTAATTGGAATGAACGGGTTTAGTGAAACATTGCTAAAGAACCACTTTACACTCTATCAGGGTTATGTGACAAACACCAACAAGGTGATTGACATCCTCAGCCAAATGCTGAAAGAAGGAAAGACAGGCACACCGGAGTTTTCAGAACTGAAGAGAAGGCTCGGATGGGAATTTAACGGGATGAGGCTCCATGAATATTATTTTGAGAACCTTGGTGGAAAAGGTAACTACGATAAGGATGGAAAGATTGAAAAACTGTTAATAGAAAATTTTGGAAGCTATGAGGCATGGGAAAAGGATTTTAAGGCATCAGGGGCTATGAGAGGGATAGGATGGGTTATCCTTTATCAGGATATAACGAATGGGAAACTCATCAATTTCTGGATAAACGAGCATGATACCTCTCATCCGGCTGGATGTAACCCGATATTGGTAATGGATGTCTTTGAACATGCCTTTATGCTTGATTACGGCCTTAAGAGGGCTGACTACATTGAGGCATTCTTCAGGAATATAGACTGGAAGGCTGTAGAAAGGAGATTAAGAGAAATTTCCGGGGGCGCAGCATCCCCCACGCACTCATAAATATACTAAAAGACTCCCAAGAGATAATCATTAACCCACCTGATGTACTTTCCTTACTCTGCCAATGACCTCACACTAAAAATCTCTTTTTCAGTCAATGGTTCAATGGCAGACTCTGAAACAGTAATTACAGCTATTGTGTCTCCAAGGGCATTAAATACTTCCAAAGTGTACCCATCTTCCCCCTCAGCAAGAGGATGATGTTCAACGATAGTTGCCACATCACCCATCTTCAAGCCTTTTTCAGGTATATTTTCCAATAAAATAACTTCCTCAAATAACTTATATGTCATTTTTTCCCTCCTTTTTCTGGATACATAGTTATAAATTTTGTCTCCCCTATTGCAGTCTCTGTCATCCAAATTGTACACACAGCCAAAGTTTTTCCATTTGGGCCAGTTAAGTTTCCTTTAATTTCATACATCTGTCCGTATCTTGTGTATTCAGTTGGTATTGCAATAAGCGATAAAATTTGCTTACGCAAGTCTTTTTCCAGTAATTGCTAATTTTTAATTGTATACCCTGCTTGAGCCAACCATCGAGATTTGTCATTTCGTCTTCGTGGAATCAATAGATATTGGGTCAACTTCTCAGGAGCAATCAGAATGTTTGATGGTAGCTTCATTCTTAACAACAGGGAGCTAAAGTTGAGTTATAGAGAAAGAGTAGCATGTGGCCTTTGCTTGTGTCAAATCTTTCAAATATCAATAACAGAAATAGGATAACGTTTTGAAATATAATAAAAAGGAAAATTACACGTTAAAATACTCCCATGAGATAATCGTTAATCCACCTTAAATTTGGCTCCCTTGCAGCCTTTGTTTCATTAAGCCGTGTTACTTTTGTCTTTATTGGAGATTTCTTGAGTGAATCAGGGTCTTTCTCCGCCCTATCTGCTATATCCTTCATAGCAGCAATAAATCTATCCATTGTATCCTTACTCTCCGTCTCTGTCGGCTCTATCATTATTGCACCCTTTACAATCAGCGGGAAATATATAGTGGGAGGGTGAAAACCGTAATCTATTAATGCCTTTGCAATATCAAGGGTAGTAATTCCATTTTTATTCTGGAACTTGTCAGAGAAAACACTCTCATGCATGCATTGTCTATCGTAAGGTAGATGGTAGTAATCCTTCAATTGACTCATAATATAATTTGCATTTAATACCGCAGTCTCACTTGCCTTTTTCAGCCCTTCCGAACCCATTGTTCTGATATATGTATATGCCCTTACGAGAATACCAAAATTGCCATAGAACGCCTTAACCCTGCCGATTGAATGTGGAAATTTATAATTCAGCTTATACTGTCCAATATTATTTTTTTCTACAACAGGGACAGGCATAAATGGTATAAGCTCCCTCTTGATACCAACAGGTCCTGCACCAGGACCCCCTCCGCCATGAGGCGTAGAGAATGTCTTGTGTAGATTAAAATGTAAGACATCTACACCCATATCACCCGGCCTTGCAATACCCATAATGGCATTAAGATTTGCACCATCACAATAGACAAGCCCGCCTTTCCTGTGGACAATCTCAGTTATCTCCAGTATATTCTCCTCAAAGAGACCAAGTGTGTTCGGGTTTGTTATCATAAACGCCGCAACATCCTTATCCATAGCCTTTTCAACTGCCTCAGGGTCCAACAAACCCCTCCCATTTGACTTAAGCTCAATTACCTTATAACCGCAGAGGGTTGAGCTGGCTGGATTTGTGCCATGGGCTGAATCGGGGATGATTACCTTATGCCTATTTTCACCTTTAGATTCATGATATGCCTTTATAATCATCATCCCTGCAAGTTCACCATGTGCACCTGCGGCAGGCTGAAGAGATACCCTGTCCATCCCTCCTATCTCTGACAGATACTCTCCCAATTCAAACATCATCTGGAGTGCACCCTGAGATAATTCCTCAGGCTGATACGGATGGACATTTGAAAAACCTGAAAGTCTTGCAACATCTTCATTTATCTTTGGATTATATTTCATTGTGCATGAGCCGAGGGGGTAAAATCCGAGGTCAACTGAATAATTCCACTGGGAGAGCCTTGTAAAATGCCTGACAACATCCACCTCACTCAGAGATGGGAAACCCGAAATCTCCTCTCTGAGCATATCTTCAGGGATGAGATTAATAACATCTTTTTCAGGGACATCACAGTCAGGGAGTGCACACCCTCCCCTTCCATCACTCCCCTGCTCAAAAAGAAGCGGCTCATTAAAAATAAGACCCTGTGTGCCGTCGGTTAGTTCATAGCTCATAGTTCATAGCTCATAGTTTTTGCCATGAGCTATCAGCTATCAGCTATCAGCTTTTATATTTCTCCCAGTGAACCTTATCCTCTGTATATTGTGTCCTTGGAGCCTTTTCTTCATCAGGATAGCCAAAGGAGAGCATACATAATACACCCAATCTCTTTGGTATTCCCAGTATATCTGCGATTACCTGTCCATCATCCTTGCCGCTGTATTTTGTCCCTCTTGCAGCAATCCAGCAGCCTCCAAGCCCCATTTCAGCAGCAGCTACAAGCATATTTTCTGAAGCAGCACTACAGTCCTCAATCCATGAAAGGTCATCTTTATTACCACATACTACTATTACAAAAGTCGCCTCTGCACACATCCATGCATAGGAATGAACCTTCGACAACTTACTCCTCATCTCTTTGTCTTTGACAACCAAAAACTCCCACGGCTGGCTGTTATGTGCCGATGGTGCCGCCATAGCAGCCTCTAAAAGTCTTTTTATCTCTTTGTCGGTTATGTCTTTGGCTTTATATCTCCGTATGCTTCTTCTTTTCAATATTGCTTCAAAAGTTTCCATAACCTGTCTATATCTTCTTTCCTGTGATTCTCTGTAATACAAATGAGCATACAGTTTTTTAATTCAGGATAGAATTTCTCAAGATTTAATCCGCCCATTATTCCCTCTTTCATCAAGTTCTTGTTTATCTCATCAGGACTGACAGGTGTTTCAATAACAAACTCATTGAATACAGGGCTATTAAATTTTATTTTATATCCCTTCAATCCCGCAAGAATCTCTTTTGCATAATTTGCCTTCTGTAGATTCAAAACTGATAGCTTCTTAAAGCCCTCTTTTCCCATTAGTGCCATATAAACAGTTGCCGAGAGGGCGCATAGTGCCTGATTTGAACAGATATTGGAAGTCGCCTTCTCCCTCCTTATATGCTGCTCTCTTGTGGAAAGGGTAAGGACATATCCTGTTTTTCCATTTGCATCAACTGTCCTTCCAACAAGCCTACCCGGCATACTTCTTATATATTTTTCTCTCGTGGCAAAGAGACCCAGATAGGGGCCACCATAAGATACGGGATTACCCAATCCCTGCCCCTCCCCAACTACTATATCAGCCCCAAAATCACCGGGGGATTTGAGAATCCCAAGAGATACCGGTTCACTGACACAGGCAATAAATATGGAATCATTTGCATGCGTTAATTTTTCTATATCCGCCATATCCTCAACACATCCAAAAAAATTAGGGTTCTGAATTGCCACTCCTGATGTGTTCTCGGATATATTCTTTGAGAGCCACTCTAAATCAATAATCCCCTTTTCTGAAAATGGAATCTCTTTTAGAGTAATTCCGAGATACCTGCAATATGTATGGACAACCTGCCTGTATTCCGGATGTATGCCTTTTGAGAGAAAGACCTCTTTTCTGTCATTTATCCTGTGAGCCATTAAGACTGCCTCTGCAAGTGCCGATGCACCGTCATACATTGAAGCATTGACAACCTCCATCCCTGTAAGCTGACAGATGAGCGTTTGAAATTCATAAATCGCCTGAAGCGTCCCCTGGCTTATCTCCGGCTGGTATGGTGTATAGGCAGTATAAAATTCAGAACGGGATATGATATGGTGGACAACACTCGGTATGAAGTGATTATAAGCACCTGCACTGAGAAAGGAGATATGAGAATCCAGGTCAGCATTTTTTTTACTCATCCCCTTCATATGCCTTAAGATTTCAGGCTCAGACATCGCGTGGGGAATATTTGACAGAGGATTTTTTAAACGAAGGCTGTCAGGTATTGAGGAAAAAAGCCCTTCAACTGACTTAACCCCAATACTGTCAAGCATCTCTTTCTGTTCTTTTTCTGTATCTGGAATATATCGCATTGGATTGACGATTGACTATTGAAGATTGTCCTTTAGTAATGAAACAATGAATCAATGGAGTAATGAGAATTATTTCTTTGCTTTACTGCTCCATTGTTATATTTTCAATTTTCAATCTTAAATCTTAAATTTCTATTGGCTCTCCTCTTCCACATACTTTGTATATTCATCAGCCGAGAAGAGTTCTTTCAACTCATTCTTATCACTCATTGCAACTTCAACCATCCAGCCTTTATCATAAGGGCTTGTATTGACAATCTCAGGTGTTGCCTCAAGTTCACTATTCACTCCAACAACCTCACCGCTAACAGGAGAAAAGAGGTCTGAAACAGTCTTGACAGATTCCACAACACCAAAAGGCTCCATAGCCACAACCTCACTTCCCACCTCCGGGAGTTCTACAAAGACTATATCTCCAAGCTCGTGCTGGGCATAATCGGTAATGCCGATTTTTGCCTTCCCATTCTCAACCTTTACCCATTCATGTTCCTTTGTGTATAAAAGACCATCTGGAAAATCCATTTTTATTCCCTCCCTAAATAAGCAATGAGAAATGAGTGCTGAGCAATGAGTAAAAAACTCACTACTTATTGCTCGTGGCTCATTGCTTGATTTTACTTGATTTATAAAACGGTGTTGATACTATTTTTGCCTTTTGATGGCTGCCCCTTATATCTATCTCTATCTCATTGCCAATATCCGATATCTCTGTTTTTACATAACCGACACCAATAGCCTTATTGAGTGAAGGGGACATTGTTCCGCTTGTCACTTCACCTGCTTGCTCAGCCCCTTTAAATATTGAATAATGCGAGCGTGGAATACCCTTATCTGTCATTTCAAAGCCTATTAACTTTCTTTTCAGCCCTCCCTCTTTCTGTTTCAATAAACTTTCCCTTCCCATGAAATTCCCTTTATCAAAC
>JACRGN010000024.1 GCA_016234205.1 Nitrospinota bacterium
CAACCTTAAAGGCTACGACCTCATCCTCTCCAGCAGCCACTGTGTGGCAAAGGGCATAATTCCTCCTCCGGCAGTGCCTCATATCTCCTATATTTACACCCCCATGAGGTATGTATGGGACCTCTATGAGGATTATTTCGGTGGGGAAAAGGTTGGCTGGCTATCCAAAAAGGCTATCAGTGTTTTTGCTCACTACTTAAGAATGTGGGATGTTACATCCAGCCATAGGGTGGATTATTTTGCAGCCATTTCTCATCATGTTGCAAAGAGGGTAGAGAAATATTACAGAAGAAAGGCTGAAGTAATTTATCCGCCTGTTGATTGTGATAAATTTTCTTTATCCGAAAAGATAGAAGATTTCTATCTCATTGTTTCTGCATTTGCCCCTTATAAGAAGATAGATATTGCTATAGAGGCTTTCAACCGCCTGGGTCTAAGACTTAAAATAATAGGAGAGGGGCAGGATGAGAAGAATTTAAGGAGAATTGCAAGACAAAATATAGAATTTTTAGGATGGCAGGATGATAACACCTTAAAAGAATATTATTCCAAATGTAAGGCACTGATTTTCCCCGGTGAGGAGGACTTTGGAATAGTCCCTGTTGAGGCAATGGCTTCTGGAAGACCAGTTATTGCCTATGGAAAGGGGGGTGCAATTGAAACGGTGATACCGATAAATCAGGGGCAAGGGGCAAGGGGCAAGGGGCAAGAAGAAAGCCCAACCGGTATATTTTTCTATGAGCAGACAGCAGATGCACTAATAGAGGCGGTTAAATTCTTTGAGGATAATCAAGGAGAGTTTGACAGGAAAAACATCAGAAATCATGCCCTCAAATTTGACAGGAAAAATTTTAAAGAAAAAATTAGAAATTATATAACAGAAAAATACGAAGAATTTCAGAGTGGTTTAAAAAAAACAAAGACCTGACTTAGCCACAGAGGACACAGAGGTCTCAGAGAAAAAAACAAAAAAATGACTGAATTTGAACACAGATTTTAAAAGCTCAAAGGTCAAAGTTTAAAGAAGTCGCTTTTAGCTTTCTCTCTGCGTTCTCTGTGAACTCTGTGGCAAATTTATGACTTGAAATGCTAAAAAAACATGCCAAGTTTTTTGAAAATATCCTTTTTATTGCCGACCTTTTTGTAATAGGATTATCATGGTTATTTGCATATTACATACGTTTTTATAGCGGTCTTATGCCTGTTGAAAAAGGCATCCCTCCATTCAGCATCTATTTTTATCTTATCATACCAATTCTCTTTATATGGGGTTTCGTCTTCAAGACATTCGGCCTTTACCGCCCGAAAAGGATATCCCCTTATTTAAACGAGATTTTTGACATAGTAAAGGCATGCACCTTCTCTGTTCTCATCCTTATCTCCATTACATTTTTTTTCAGGCAGTATGAATACTCCCGTCTTGTATTTTTGGTTTTTTGGATAACGACCATCATCTCTCTAAGCCTTGAGAGGATTCTCTTCAGAGAGGTTCTTAGATACATGAGGAGAAAGGGGCATAATCTCAGATATTCCATCATAGTCGGGACTGGTTCATTGGCAAATGATATATTTAACCGTATAGAATTACATCCCGAACTCGGGCTTAAGATTAAAGGTTTTTTGTCTCAGGACGAATCTGCCGTAGGGAGTGTAATCGATGGAATCCCTGTTATTGGAACATACAAAGATATAGGAAAAATAATAATAGATAAAGATATTGATCAGGTTATAACCGCCCTCCCTATAGAGCAGCATGCCCTTACAGTTGAGTTATTGAAAGATATTGGCAATGAGATGGTTGATATAAAGGTAGTGCCCGACCTGTGCGAGTTTATGACATTAAGGGGTGGGATTGATGAACTGGATGGCCTCCCAATCATAAGCCTTCAGGACACCCCGTTATACGGCTGGAATATAGTTATAAAGAGGACTTTTGATATAATATTTTCTATCATTTCAATTATCATAACTGCACCAATAATGGTTTTAATATCTATTATAGTTAAGGTTACTTCACCAGGCCCTGTTTTTTATAAACAGGAAAGGATGGGACTGGACGGTAAGAAATTTATTACCTATAAATTCCGCACAATGATGGTAAATGCAGAAGAAAATACCGGGCCTGTATGGGCAAAGGAGAATGATAAAAGAAAGACTACTATAGGCACTTTTTTAAGGAGGACAAATCTTGACGAACTTCCGCAATTCTTTAATGTTTTAAAAGGAGACATGAGTATTGTAGGACCAAGGCCTGAGAGACCTGTATTTGTTGAGCAGTTCAAAAAGTCAATACCTCAATATATGCTGAGGCACAAGATGAAGGCAGGCATAACAGGGTGGGCGCAGGTAAACGGCTGGAGGGGAAATACATCCATAGAGAAGAGGATTGAATACGATTTATATTACATAGAAAACTGGTCATTGATGTTTGACATTAAAATTATTTTGATGACTATATGGAGAGGATTTAAAAACGCTTATTAGTGTAGAATTTTCTATGTTGTAGTATACTAAACATAAAATGAAAATAATCGCCATTATTCCTGCCCGATATGCATCAACCAGATTCCCAGGAAAACCCCTCGCTTCAATAAACGGAAAGCCCCTAATTCAGCATGTATGGGAAAGGGTATCCAAGGCACAATCACTCAACAGGGTCATAGTTGCTACTGATGACGAGAGGATATTTAAAACGGTTAAAGAATTTGGCGGAGAGGCAGAGATGACATTGCAAAATCATTCTACGGGAACAGACAGGATTTCAGAGGTTGCAAAAAGACTAAAGACAGATATAATAGTAAATGTCCAGGGGGATGAACCATTGATAGAGCCAGATGTGATAGATGAGGCAGTAAAACCGCTTATGAATAATTCAGAAATACTTATGGCGACCCTTAAAACAAGGATAATAAACAATGAAGAATTAAAAGACCCGAATGTAGTCAAGGTGGTCACAGACAGAGACGACTTTGCACTCTACTTTTCAAGATTTCCAATACCCTATGTGAGAGACAGTGGTCAAGAGAAATATATTTATTATAAGCACATTGGCATCTATGTTTACAAAAAAGACTTTCTATTAAAATTTGCCCAGATGAGGCCTACACTGTTAGAAGAGGCAGAAAAGCTTGAACAGTTGAGGGCATTGGAAAATGGTTATAAGATAAAGGTTGTAGAAACAGACTATAATTCGATCGGTGTTGATACACCGGAGGATTTGGAAAGGGTAAAGGAGATTTTAAAGAAAAGAACAAGAATCTGAAATTAGACAGGATATACAGGATTAACAAAGATAAAAATGCCATGTAATTTATCCTGCTTATCCTGTTAATCCTGTCTAAATATTCTATATATGAACAAAACTAAATACATCTTCGTTACAGGCGGTGTGCTTTCATCACTTGGAAAGGGGCTTGCATCCGCCTCTATAGGTGCCCTCCTTGAGGCAAGAGGGTTTAAGGTTACCATGCTCAAGTTGGACCCATATATAAATGTTGACCCCGGCACAATGAACCCCTATCAGCATGGTGAGGTCTTTGTTACAGATGACGGTGCCGAGACAGACCTTGACCTTGGCCACTATGAGAGATTTATCAGTACAACTATGTCAAAGGCAAATAATGTCACAACCGGCAAGATATATAAATCGGTAATAGATAAAGAAAGGAAAGGTGATTATCTCGGCGGGACAGTTCAGGTAATTCCCCACATAACTGATGAGATTAAAAAGTGTTTTCTTGCAGTAAAAGATACCTTTGATATTGTTATCTGTGAGATAGGAGGGACGGTGGGAGACATTGAGAGCCTCCCATTCCTTGAGGCAATCAGGCAGTTCAGGTTTGATAGGGGGAGGGATAATGTACTCTATGTCCATCTAACACTTGTCCCCTATGTCAAGACCGCGGATGAGCTTAAGACAAAACCTACCCAGCATAGTGTAAAGGAATTGAGGGAAATAGGTATTCAACCTGACATACTCCTCTGCCGAACAGAAAAATCCCTCTCAGACGACTTAAAGAAAAAGATTGCACTCTTTTGTAATATAGACAAAGAATCGGTTATCACGGCAAGGGATGTAGAGAACATCTATGAAGTCCCGATGGCACTTCATAAGGAGGGGCTGGATAATATTATTGTAAATCTATTACACCTTGATACAACCCCCCCCGACCTATCACTGTGGGAAAAGATTTTAAAGAGGATAAAGGAGCCTTTAGATTCTGTCAATATTGCGGTTGTAGGCAAATATGTAGAATTGAAGGAATCCTATAAAAGCCTTTACGAGGCATTATTACACGGCGGGATAGAGAATGAGGTAAAGGTAAATCTTGAATGGGTTGATGCAGAAGATATAGAAAAGAAGGGGGTCTCGGATTTATTTAAAAATTCTGACGGCATCCTTGTCCCCGGCGGTTTTGGAAACAGGGGGGTGGAGGGGAAGATTACCGCTATAAAATATGCAAGGGAAAACAAGATACCCTTCTTTGGAATATGCCTCGGTATGCAGTGTGCTGTAATTGAATTTGCAAGGAGCATATGCGGGCTTACAGATGCAAACAGTTCTGAATTTAGCCAATCTACAACACATCCGGTAATAGATATACTCCCTGAGCAAAACAATATTATATATAAAGGGGGGACTATGAGGCTCGGGGCCTACAGATGCCAGCTAAGAAAAGATTCCCTTGCCTTTAAGGCATACGGGAAAAAAGAAATTTCTGAGAGGCACAGGCACAGATTTGAGTTTAACAATAAATACAGAATGCAGCTTGAAGAGGCAGGCTTGAAGATAAGCGGCTTGTCGCCTGAAGGCAATTTAGTTGAGATAATTGAGATAGAAGGCCACCCGTGGTTCCTCGCAGGACAGTTCCATCCTGAGTTTAAGTCATCACCCAAAAATCCACATCCACTGTTCAGGGAATTTATCAGGGCTGCACTGAATCAAAAAATCAGCCACAAAGACACTAAGACACAAAGGATAAATAAAATATGAGTCACCAGTGTGTAATCTTCGTGCCTGGTTTATTGTTGTCAAGCACTTTTTTAAAGTGCTTTTTAAAACATATATTAATATAGCACCTTGCCCGATCCTGGTAATTAGAGGGTCTCAACAGAGACCAAACCTTG
>JACRGN010000025.1 GCA_016234205.1 Nitrospinota bacterium
ACCTACCTGAAGCTCGCCGTCCTGTCCTGTGCCTGAACAAGATATCTCGGTGCCTGAGGCATTATAGCACTTTGTCTGCCCTGTGCGTGGTAGGTATACAGTTGGTGTTACTGCATAGACAATTAGAGGTATAAGAATAAGCATTACAACTAAAACTGTAAGCCATAAAAAATTTCTTGCTTTCGTATTCATTTTCATTGCAAAATTTCTCCTTTGCTTTTTAAAATTTTTATTATCATTTCGAAGTCAAATTCTCAAAAATGAAATCATTATATATTACATCTTTATATATTACATCCTTCTAAAATTTTTCTCAATAGTTAGTTCAATCCCAAAAATGCCGATAGACTTTTATAGTCGTCTATTTTATTTACTAAAATACAGTTTTAAACGAGTCTCATCTTGAAAAAGAGCGATTCTACTTCTTAAGCTAATTAAATTTTGAAGACCACTGCCTCTTTCCCTTTAAAATCTCCCTATGAGAACGCACCACCCCCTTAGAATAACTGTTAGCCACCCTCAAAAAAGAATCACTATCAGGTGAAAGCCATACATCGCCTTCTCATAGCTTCATAAATCCTGTATTTGTCCAATGTCGTTGCAAGTACAAGCAACAGCCTCCTGCCATGCCTTATCACCTTGCCTGCTGTCTCTATTAATAACCACCTAAGAGTCTGAATTGTCTTTGTTTTGTATTCTTCAGGAAGTAGAAAAATCTTTTGAAGAACAAATGTGTTATATACAAGTACTCCGAGAGAAAACCAATAACTATTCGCTCCAAAATCCCCACTGGGAAGGTTCTCCATCCCTATTCCACACTTCAATTCCTTTATGATATTCTCCACTTGTCCCCTGTCATGATATTCCCACACCACTTCTAAGGCAGAACTCTCAAGATTAGTTGCTATCACATGATAGTTATACTCGTCATGATTAAATAACCCAGCCTGCTCGTTTCGCCACCTCTGCACTATCAATCTGAATGACTCCTCTGTTTTATTCGTTGTATGTACAGTCTCAGCTATCTCTCTATTCGTTACCGTGCCATCTTCTAATCTAAATGGTTCCCATCCCTCAATCCCCTTTATTGCTTCCCTCACCGCAGAGTCTTTATCCACCGCTATGGCAAATGTTGTCCCTTTTCGCATTAAAAAATTTATAACCTCTCCATTATAAAACTCACTATCTAAAGATGCGTGCCTTATCCTCTTGCCCTTGGGTAAAACCCTATAGGCTTCCTCTATCGCTTCAAGCACACTGCCTATTGCATTGCCATCTCTGAATCTGTGATATGCTATAATCGGTAACTCCTTAAAAGCTGTAATTATTGGCCTGTACCCTTTAAATCCCTGATAGGTCATTTTAGCCTCTCTTTTGTCTGCCTCTATCAATGTCGGATCTGACCACAGTGTGTATTCAGTTGATTCATGAAGCTGTAGTGCCTTCTCAACCACTTTACCTATCACAGCTTTAAAAGAATTCAACTCTCTACCGTTGCCTACTCTCCTAAGCCAATCCCCTACTGTTGAGACCGATGGTATTGCCTTTAGTCCTATAAGCCTCCTTAATGCCTTGTCGTCAACTATTTCCCGCAGACCCTCTATATGTCTGCCTCCTCCGTATAACATCAGCATTATAGGTTCAATATATTCCCATGCCTTGTATCCCCTATTTGAGCCAGGTCTTGGCATATGTTTATCAACAAGATCCTTGATACCAAATCCCCTTAGAAACTCTGCATACACCGATAGCCCTGACCTTGATGTTATCTCATCCTTTGTGATTCCAAGCTTGAAACTTAACTGAGTTTGTTTTATCATCTTCTTACCCCCCTTTTGGTTTTTTGGTTTTCACCTTTTGGGTGATATTTTATACCACCCTTAAAGCATTAAACCAGAGGGGGTTTTATTATTTTTGAAATATCCTATCTCTATTTCAGGGCTAAAATGGCCTGCTAATTTCAAGAAATGTATTACCTACTTCTGTTATTGTAGATTCTTCTTTGTATTTTGACCAGTCATATTTTAAGTTAACAAAAATACTTCTTACCCTGTAATTTAATTCTAAGGCATAGGATGTAGT
>JACRGN010000209.1 GCA_016234205.1 Nitrospinota bacterium
AGGTTAAGTGAAAGGCTCTTCTGAAAATCTATTGCCAGAAAATAGTTTTCTAAGATGGTCCCGCCGTTTTGCACTGCCTTGATAATGAGATTAAAGGAGGGCTGGTTAATCGGTTTTGAGGATGAGAGTTTTATAATCACCCTCTCTTTGTCAACCGGCTCTAAGACAAGAGAGAGGCTGTCTACTATCTTAATCCTTTCAATGCCGAGCTTTGCATAGTCATCTTCATTTCCTATTGAGACATCTAACCCGCTCTGTCCGTCAACATATACAGGGATTTCTGCCCTAAAGCCTTCATTTAAGGAACTCTTAACTTCAATAGCACCAATGGAAAAGGCATCCGCATTAGATGCAAGATGCAAGATGCAAGATGCAAGAAACAAGATGCAAGATGCAAGACTTGAAACTTGAAACTTGAAACTTGGAACTTTCCTCACTCCCTCTTCTCCCTTATCTTCTTAATAGCGGTATTCATTATCTCTCTCTTCTCCTTAATTATCTCTACTGCCCTTTTTACCTTGTTGGTTATATCGCTTAAATCCTTAAACGGTTTTTCTATATAACTTATGGCACCCTTTTCTATGCATTCAAGCGTCCTTTCAAGAGTTGAATAACCTGTAATGATTATTACCTCAATAAAAGGGCTTATAGCTTTTAGCTTTCCGAGGAGCTCTATGCCTGATATCCCTGGCATCATTATATCGGAAATAATGAGTTGGTACTTAAGTCCCTTGGCCTTTTCAAGTGCATCAGTACCATCAATGGCAGTATCAACCTTGTATCCCTCGCTGTCTAACAAATCTTTAAGTCCGTCCCGTATATCCTTTTCATCATCTACAACCAATATGTTTAGATCTTGTGCCATAAACACCTCCCTCTTTTTAAGGTATTAGGTTATAGGTATTAGGTTTTAAACCTAACACCTAATCCCTGCTTTTTATTAATTCATCCAACTTTTTTCTATCCGTGTCTGATGCCTCGTCTCCATGCTTAAAGATTTCATTTGAGGATGAAATAAATCTGTCCATCTTTACACCGCCCCTTAATTCCTTCACAAATTCTACAGGTGATGCACCTGTGAGTTTTTTATTTAAAATGACTATATATTTTACTGTCCATGATTTTGATATATAGTTTCTTGTATAGGGAATGGCAGATAAAAAGAGTATGATGATGGAGAGTATTATAATACCCTTTGCCGCACCGATTATGCCGCCTGCCGCCCTGTCAACAACAGTCAGGGTTACAGATACATTTAAGACCATCTGAATAAGTTTTCCTATAAGTATTACTGCAATAAATACGACAATAAATATTATTACAAAGCTTACCCATTTTGAGATTGATGGATTAAGCACCTTTGCAGTATAAACGGATATCGGGAGATAGTAATTTACTGCAGCAATATAGCCTATTGCAATAGAGGCTAAAGAGAATACTTCCTTTACAAGCCCTCTGTATATACTGTAGGCTATACATCCGATTAAAATCAAGATAAAAATTATATCTAACCAGTTCATGATTTTTGTCCCTTAAACCATTCCACTGTCCTTTTAAGCCCCTCTCTAAAATCAATCTTTGGCCTGTAGCCAATTAAATCCCTCGCAATGCTTATATCAGCCTGCGAATGCCTTATATCCCCTGACCTCGGCTCTATAAACTGAGGATTAGCCTTATTGCCTGTAAGGTAAGATACCTCTGTTAAAAGACGATTTAGGGTATATCTGTTTCCACAGGCGATATTAAAAACTTTACCGGAAGATTTGTCATTCCTGCACGATAGAATGTTTGCATCTACTACATTATCTATAAAGGTAAAATCCCTTGACTGCTCCCCATCGCCATATACAACAGGACTATTGTGATGCAGGACGGCATTGATGAATTTGGGAATGACAGCGGCATACTGAGATTCCGGGTCCTGAAATGGGCCAAACACATTAAAATATCTCAAGGAAACTGTGGGGAGTTCATATACCTTATAGAAGACACTGCAGTAATATTCACCTGTAAGTTTTGTTACTGCATATGGGGATTGTGGATTTGGAGGCATATCTTCTCTCTTTGGCAATATCGGTGTATCGCCATAGACAGAGGACGATGAGGCATAAACAAACCTTTTTATTTTTGAATTTTTTGCAGCATTTAACAAATTTAAGGTGCCTGTTACATTTACATCATTGGCGGTTATAGGGTCTTTGATAGACCGTGGGACAGATGGGAGTGCAGCCTGATGGATTATGAAATCTATATCTTTCGTTGTCTTTAAAACAGTCTCGGTGTCTCTTATATCCCCTTCTATTAACTCTATTTTATCCTTTATTTCATCTATATTATTTCTTTTTCCTGTAGAAAAATTATCAATAATTCTGACAGATTCACCATCTCTAACCAGTCTCTTTGCTATGTTAGAACCTATAAAACCAGCACCACCAGTTATTAAATAATTCATAAATGAGATGCAAGATGCAAGTCTTGAAACTTGCAACTTTATTATTTTACTATCCTTCCCGCCACTTGCATCCTCACCATTGCCTTTTCCAATGTTGCCTCTGCAAGCTTAAATTGGCTTTCCTCCGCATCTTTCTTTGCCAGTATAGCCAGTGCCCTCGCCCTTGCCTCTTCAGCCCTCTCTGTATCTATCTCTTCGGCTATTTCTGCGGCCTCTGCCAGTATGGTTACCTGTGAGGGTCCTACCTCTGCATATCCCCAGCTTACTGCAATGTATTTAGTTGCATTATCCTTTTTGTAGGAGATTTCGCCAATTTTTAAGGTGGTTAAAAAAGGTGTGTGCCCGGGAAGGACACCAAATTCCCCCTCGGTTCCCGGGGCTGTGACCTCATCTACCCACTCTTTTATCAACGCCCTCTCAGGAGTAACTATTTCAAGTAATATCTTATTTTCCATAAAGAATTATAAACCACAGAGGCACAGAGACACCGAGAAAAAAACTAATCTTTTTTGACACAGATGGACACTGATTATTTATGATTTTCATGACTCTTTTTTCTGTGCTAATCATAGCTTATCTGTGTCTTTCAGTGTCTTTATTTTTAAATCTTTCTCTGCGACCTCTGTGTCTCCGTGGTTAATTATTTTTTTATGCTGCCTTCTTCAGTTTTTCCGCCTTCTCCAAAACCTCGTCAATATTGCCCACCATGTAGAATGCCTGCTCAGGTATATTATCAAGATTACCTGATATAAGTTCTTTAAATCCTGCAATTGTATCCTTGAGTGCAACATATCTTCCCGGTGACCCTGTGAATGTCTCCGCCACGAAGAACGGCTGAGAGAGGAATCTCTGTATCTTCCTCGCCCTGGATACTGCAACCTTGTCCTCCTCTGAAAGCTCTTCCATGCCAAGAATGGCAATTATATCCTGAAGCTCCTTATACCTCTGGAGTATTCTCTGAACTGCCCTTGCAGTATTGTAATGCTCCTCTCCTAAGATATTCGGGTCAAGGATTCTTGAGGTTGAGTCAAGGGGGTCAACAGCCGGATAGATGCCAAGCTCCGAGATCTTTCTTGAGAGAACCGTTGTTGCGTCAAGATGGGCAAATGTTGTAGCAGGTGCCGGATCGGTAAGGTCGTCTGCAGGGACATATATTGCCTGAACAGATGTAATAGAACCCCTCTTTGTTGATGTAATTCTCTCCTGAAGGTTTCCCATCTCAGTAGCCAATGTCGGCTGATAACCGACTGCCGAAGGCATTCTTCCAAGTAGTGCCGAAACCTCAGACCCCGCCTGAGTGAATCTGAATATATTGTCTATAAATAAAAGGACATCCTGTCCCTCTACATCCCTGAAATACTCGGCTACAGTCAAGCCTGTCAATCCCACCCTGAGCCTTGCACCGGGCGGCTCTGTCATCTGGCCGTATATAAGTGCGGTTTTGTCAATAACCTTTGACTCCTTCATTTCGTGATAGAGGTCATTTCCTTCCCTTGTCCTCTCCCCGACACCTGAGAATACTGAAAAGCCTCCATGCTCTGTTGCTATATTTCTTATCAATTCCATAATAAGAACTGTCTTGCCGACGCCTGCACCGCCGAAGAGCCCTGTCTTTCCGCCTTTCATATAAGGCTCCAAGAGGTCAATTACCTTTATACCTGTCTCAAGCATCTCGGTAGATGTCCCCTGTTCTTCAAATGTGGGCGCACCCCTGTGAATCGGGTATCTCTCTTTTGCATTTACCGGTCCCACTTTATCAACCGGCTCGCCAATTACATTTATTATCCTTCCAAGGACTTCCCTGCCGACAGGGACAGAGATTGGTCCGCCTGTATCTACTACCTCCAATCCCCTTGTCAGTCCTTCTGTCGGCTCCATTGCTATTGTCCTTACAGTGTTCTCCCCGAGGTGATATGCGACCTCTGCAACAATCTCTTTTCTCTCTGCTTTTGCAGAATTACTTCTCTTAATATTTACTGCATTGTAGATGGCGGGGAGTTTCCCGACTGGAAACTCTACATCCACTACCGGCCCTATGACCTGAATAACCTTACCTGTGCTCATTTCGTAACCTCCCAATTAAAAACAAGGTTGAGGCTAAGGTTAAGGATAAGAAAAACCTAAATCTCAACCTCAACCTAAACCTTAACCTGTTATTTCAGTGCGTCTGCTCCACTGACTATTTCAATAATCTCTCTTGTAATTGCAGCCTGCCTTGCCCTGTTGTAGTTGAGTGTGAGTTTGCTTATCATATCGCTGGCATTTCTTGTAGCCGAATCCATTGCAGTCATCCTTGCCCCATGCTCGCTGGCAATAGATTCCAGGAGGCTCCTGTACACTTCAATCTCTACATATTTGTTAAGGAGTGCATCCAGTATCTCTTTGGCAGACGGCTCGTATATATAATCAACAGGCTCCTCTCCGACCTTACAGACTAAAGCCGGTATAGGCAGAAGAATTTCAGATACCACCTTCTGCTGGATGACAGACTTGAATTCATTATAAACAACATAGGTGCTGTCAACCTGTTCGGATGTATAGGCATCTGTGATATCCTTTACAATATTGGATGCCTTCTGATAGCTGAATGCCCTGAAAAGGTCAATATATTCCTTTACAATATTATATTTTTTGCCCCTGAAAAAATCCCTCCCCTTTTTACCAATAACGATGAGGGATATATTGCA
>JACRGN010000215.1 GCA_016234205.1 Nitrospinota bacterium
TAAGAGTAATTTCCTGCCATTAAACTGCTGGAGGTTTACTATGAAAGCCTCTGACCTGCTTGTCAAGTGTCTTGAAAATGAAGGTGTGAAATATATCTTTGGGGTTACGGGAGAGGAGATTATGCATATCCTCAACTCCTTGAGGGGCTCCTCTATCAAGTTCGTAACTACAAGGCATGAGCAATGTGCGGCCTTTATGGCAAGTGTTGTAGGGAGACTGACAGGTAAACCAGGCGTGTGTCTTGCTACCTTAGGTCCAGGGGCAACAAATCTCACTACCGGGCTTGCCGATACCCAGCTCGATTATGCCCCAGTTGTAGCCATCACAGGTCAGACTAATCTCAGAAGGGCTCATAAAGAGACGAAACAGTTTGTAGATATAGTTAGCCATTTTAAACCAATAACCAAATGGAATGCACAGGTAGACAGGGCTGATGTCATACCTGAGGTAGTGAGGAAGGCGTTTAAGATTGCACAGGCAGAAAAGCCCGGCGCTTGCCACCTTGAGGTGCCCTCCGATGTGGCGGGGGAAGAGGTGGAGGAACGTCCCATGCCCATTAGACAGGTCACCTATCCCTATCCGGATGAGAAGATTCTCAAAGAGGCTGCCGGGATAATTAACCAGGCGAGAAATCCTATAATCCTTGCAGGTAACGGGATTATCCGCAGTAACGCATCTAAAGAACTTAGGAATTTTGTGCACCATACGCAGTTACCTGTGGCAAATACTTTTATGTCCATGGGGGCTGTGCCGGCTGATGACCCTCTGTGTCTCCTCTCTGTAGGCCTGCAGTCACGCGATTATGTCAACTGTGGATTTGATGATGCCGATGTAGTTATTGCCATAGGGTATGATTTTACAGAATATGACCCGCAAGGCTGGAATCCTCAGGGGGATAAAAAGATAGTGCATGTGGATATCCTTCCTCCGGATGTGGATTTTCACTATACGCCTGCAGTAGAGCTCTTAGGAGATATTCGTGAGAGCCTCAGATTATTGATAGGGAGAACAAAACCAAAGATTAGCTCAGCGAGAAAAGTCCTGAGAGACTACATTTTTCGTGAGATTGAGGAATGTGCGAGGGATGAAGGTTTCCCGATTAAACCTCAGAGGATAATTAACGATATACGGAGTGTCCTGAGCAGGGATGATATTTTGGTGAGTGATGTAGGGGCACATTTGATTTGGGTTGCAAGGATGTATCAGGCTTATGAGCCGAATTCGGTGCTGATTTCCTTTGGTTTTGCCTCAATGGGATTTGGCGTGCCGGCTGCCATTGCTGCAAAGCTATTGAATCCGGAAAAAAAGGTTGTTGCCGTATGTGGTGATGGCGGGTTTATGATGACCTCTATGGAGCTTGAGACAGCCTGTCGCCTCAAGACTCCATTTACGGTGGTTATTTTCAATGACAACGGCTACGGTCTCATAAAATGGAAACAGATTAACGAATTTGGAGTAGACTTTGGTTCTGATTTCAACAATCCTGACTTTGTCAAATATGCAGAAAGTTTTGGCATGAAGGGCTACCATATATCCAGCACAAGAGAACTCCTTCCTGCACTTAAAGACGCCCTGAAGCAGACAGTGCCGACAATTATAGATGTTCCGGTGGACTACAGGGAAAATCTAAGACTCTCGGAGAAACTCGGCAACCTCATCTGCCCTGTTGGCTAATAAACCACCCATACCTTTTATTCTCACCAATCTCCGCCATCACTATTTTATCTGTCCGGAATGGCTGATAAAGTTTTTACATAGGAAGCAATGACCTCTACCATATTATTGGTAAATGCCCTTCCAAAGATTGGCATATTTCTATCTTCTTTTTTTGTTAATCCTTTAACATGAGCCAAAATGTCCTGTTCGGTAAATTTAGACATTAAAGCGGGGTCATTCAGGACGGCAGGTTTAGCCACTAATCCCCTTGCAGCCCATCCCTTTCCATCTCCTGAAATGCCATGGCAGGGTGCACAATAGCGGAGGTAATATATCTTTCCCCTTTCCAATGGTTCTTTAAATCTCTTTGCCCTTTCCTGAGGAGAGGGAGCTTTTAGATGTCCCTTGTCAACTGCTATTGTCCTGAGGTAATAAACAATATCCCAACCTACGGATTCTGGTATTTCGCTACCCTGACCAGGCATCTGGAGATAGGGAAATGCATCTTCTCCATAGCGAATTATCTTTACGATTTCATCATCTGATATAAGGGACATATAGGCTTTATCCGTCAGGTCACGGGGTAAAATCCCACTGATCACGGCACCCGGGCCATCCCCTGTTCCTGTCTCGTCGTGACAGACACTGCAATATTTTTTGTATGCCTCTTTGCCTCTCTTTATCCTCTCATCATCTTGTGCAATGGCATACCGGTTTGTGAATATTGAGAGCATAGCAATAATACAGAGAACTATATAAATTATTTTTAAAGGAAAGATTGTAAACGAAAATTCACTTCGACGCGTCAGGGTTGTCTTCATTACGAGCAAAATATACAATTAAATCGGCAAAATGTCAAATCCAGTCTACATATTTATCTGCGGGGGAGGTCTGTGGTTATTTCTTTTCTGCCTCAACTGTAATACTAACTATTTTCAATATTGTGCTAATACTTTTTACCGTCTTGTCTGCCAATTTTGCAATAGGGTCGTTACTATCGAGGCAGTTTGAATCGCTTTTTTGTAAGATAGCGGGATTGGAGAGACCTGCATCTTCTATCATTTTCAGATAGTCATCCATCTGAACCGCACCTGCAATACATCCCACATAGGCATTCGCATTATTCTTAATCCACGATGGCAATTTCCCTGTCAGGACAATATCGGATACAATCATCCTGCCGCCTGGCTTTAAGACCCTGTAGATTTCTTTAAAGACTTTTCTTTTATCCGGTGCAAGATTTATAACGCAATTACTGATAACAACATCTACGGAATTGTCCTCTACAGGCAGATTTTCTATATCTCCCGGTCTGAATTCTACATTTTTGAAATTCTCCTTTCCGGCATTCTCCCTCGCCCTTTCTATCATTTCAGGCGTCATGTCTATACCAATAACCCTCCCTGTCTCACCGACTCTTTTAGCTGCAAGGAAACAGTCTATCCCTGCACCTGAGCCTAAATCAAGAACCGTTTCGCCCTCTTTTAATGATGCTATTGCGACAGGATTGCCGCAGGAGAGTCCGAGGTTTGCCTCCTCCGGTATGGATGATAACTCTTCATCCGAATATCCTGATACACAGGCAGACACATTTGCCTTCAAATCAGTGCTGCAGCAGTTTCCCTTTTTAGACGCTATGCTCCCATAAGCCTTTTTTACAGTTTCTTTTACATTGTGCATATATTGCCTCCTTTTTAATTACAGCAGCCTCTTGAAGTTTTCCCTTCTTTTGTTTCTGTTTTCTCATTTTCACAGCACTGTGTCATAAATCGGGACATCCAGCCCTTCATACCTTCTGGCGGTTTTGTATCAGGCATACAGCATTTGAAAAATTCTATGCACTTCTCAAAATTCATTACCTTTTCCAGACAGCCCTGACACTCTTTTATGTGAGATTCACATTCCTCTTTCAGCTTCTTCCCCAAATCTCCGTCTATAAAATTTTCCATACATGCCATAAAGTCTTTACATTCCATATTCTCGCCCTCCCTTCAAGGGAATTATGAGTTTTTTCTCTCACACAAAGCCACAAAGTTCACAAAGGGTTATTTTCTTCTCTGTGTCTTCGTGTCTTTGTGTGATTATTTTTATTTTGTTCCCTTTTTAGGCTCGCAGTAAATATCTCCGTTTTTATCGTAGAGAACCTGACACTCTTTACTTAAAATCTCCCGCAGCCTCCCCCTCGCCCTGTGGAGTCTTATCTTGATTACATCCAGCGATATACCGAGCATATCCGCTATATCCGAATTTTTAAAACCCTCTATATCGTGGAGCAGGATAACCGCCCTGTAATCTTCCGGCAGCGTCATAATATAACCTTTTATACACTCTGCCATCTTCGCTTTATAAATCTCATCTTCTATCAATGGAATCTTTGCATCATAGAGAGACTCATCCCCCATCTCCAGAGGCTTATCTTTAGAAGTGTGCTTATTTCTACGAAAGGAATCTAAGCATACATTTGATGCAATCCTATAGAGCCATGAAGCAGGAGATGAGCCGGAGCGAAGCTCATCAAGCCCATTCCAGACCCTAATAAATACCTCCTGAGTCAGTTCCTGTGCATCCGCTTCATTCTGTGTCATTCTGTAAATAAAGTTGTATATTTTAGATTCGTATTCTTTAAAGAGACTCAAAAATCTTTCTTTTTTATCTTTCACTATTTCTCCCTTTACCTATATAGACGAATTTTATCTTAAAAAGGATACACCCTATTTTAATTTGACACAA
>JACRGN010000026.1 GCA_016234205.1 Nitrospinota bacterium
TGACAGCAATATATTCGGGGAAAATGTAAATTTTATAAGGCAGGAGTTCGGAAGACAGCTTGCAAGGGAGACAATGATTGATGCGGATATTGTAATTCCTGTCCCTGACTCAGGTGTTCCGGCTGCACTGGGTTTTTCTCAGGAGTCAAAGATACCTTTTGATATGGGGCTTATCAGGAGCCACTATGTTGGAAGGACATTTATTGAACCTCAGCAGGCAATCAGGCACTTTGGGGTTAAACTGAAACTCAATCCTGTAAAAAAGATAATTGACGGCAAGAGGGTTATTGTAATTGATGATTCAATTGTAAGGGGGACAACAAGCAGAAAGATTGTAAAGATGCTTCGGGATGCTGGTGCAAGGGAGGTGCATGTTCGTATAAGCTCACCGCCGACAACCCACCCGTGTTTTTACGGCATTGATACGCCAAATCGTAAGGAATTAATAGCAGCAACACATACAGTGGAAGAGGTGTGCAAGTATCTGACTGCTGATAGTCTTTCATATTTAAGCTTAGAGGGAATGCTGAATATATTTAAAGAGAGGAAAAATGATTTTTGTATGTCTTGTTTTGATGGGGTTTATCCTGTAAGCTTTGAGGGTATGGATACATCACAGCTGGAATTATTTTAAGGTTAAGGTTGAGGTCAAGGTTAAGATTTTCTAAACCTAAACCTTAGCCTTAACCTGTGTAGCATTTATGGAAAAAGAACTTTTAAAAAATAAGAGATTATTTACAATATATAACACTGAAAGGATAAGCAGGGCAATTGGCATATCTCCTAAAAAGGGGAAGACTGCCTCCCATGTAATACCATTTCTTATTCATACAAATCTTAAAGGGTTCCCCGGGTATATTGACGGTGCGGATGCAGCCTGCGGTATATATTTTTTTGATTGGACAGAGACTATGAAGTCTGCGGTGAAAGAGTTTTTCCCCAACAGTAAGATATTGGATGAAGGCCCAACCAGATTATTCCCTACAAAATATTGTGTAGAATCACTCCTTATAATGGGGAGTATAGGTTCAATTGCTCATAATGAAAAGTCAGATTATGATTACTGGGTCTGTATCAGTGAATCAGCAATTCCATCAAAGGAATTGGAGCTATTAAAGAAAAAACTTAAAATTATAGAAGAGTGGGGATATAAGCATGAAATGGAGGTCCACTTTTTCCCTGTAGATATTAAGAGGGTTCAGAATTGTGATTTTGGAGAGAGCGATAAGGAGAGTGCAGGCTCGTCCCAGGGTAAGATATTAAAGGAGGAGTTTTACAGGACATCTATATTTGTATCAGGAAAAATACCCCTGTGGTGGATAATGCCTGCAGGTATAGCTAATGATAAATATAATAAATACAAAGAAAGTTTAAAGGTCTCAATTGACCTTGATTATCAGGGGTTTGTTGACCTTGGTAATTTGGAAAATATTTCATCTGATGAATATTTCGGTGCTGCCCTCTGGCAGATGAATAAGGCTATGGTAAGCCCTTATAAATCTGTCCTCAAGATGGCATTGCTTGAAAGCTTTATTGACCCTGCCACAAGCCATGAAATCCTCTGCGGCACCTTAAAAAAAGGTGTATTCACTTCTGATGATATAGGAAAGTCTTTAGACCACTACCTTATTATGATGGACAGGATTCTTGACTATAATAATGCCAGGGGAAGGAATGATGTGGTTGACCTTCTCAGAAAGTGTTTTTATATTAAGGTTGGGGAAAAGGTAAAAAAGGGTGCCACTTTGAAGAGTGCCGTTAAAAGGGATAAAAGTTATAGGGAAATCGTAATGGAGAAATATACTGAAAAATGGGGATGGGGAAGCGAGATACTTGAAGACTTAAATAATTACAGGGATTGGGGATTTGAAAAGGTGTTAACGCTCGGCAGTCAGGTTCACAATTTTATGATACAGACATATAGAAATCTCACTGATAAACTAAAAACTGAGGCTGATATAAAGATAAAGATAAGTGATGAAGACCTTACTACGCTTGGGAGGAGGCTCTTCAGCCTATATTCAAAGAAACCAAATAAGGTAGAGTATTTAAAAAGGGCATTTGATGAAGGGCTGCTTCAGGAGAGCCTGACATTTAATGTAGGCATGGATAAGAATAAAATGGTTGTATGGAGCCTTTATAGCGGAAAGCTATCAAAAGAGACAATAGTGAATGCCAGGGAGAAATTACTAAAGAGGGGCAATATACTTGATATGCTGTTATGGATTGTATTCAATAGGCTCTGTGATGAAAAGACCTCTTTTTATCTGATGCCAAACCCGCTGCCGGTGTCAATGATAGATATTCAGACTGTTATAAAAGAATTACAGGCATTCTTTCCTCCGATGAACATTGCTGATTTGCACAGGGATGAACTTCTTTCAGATTCACATAAGATTAAGATTTTCGCAGTTATGAATTTCTCAAGCCAGAGATGGGTAAAAAAGATAGAAGATGTGACAATATTTTATAATACAAGCTGGGGGGAGCTGTTCTGCGAACATTATAAATCTATGGAAGGGATAAAGAAGCTATTAAGCTATTTAGTGGAGAATCCGTCAATAAATGCAAAGGATATTCAAGATTACTGCAAGGTCTTTACTCCCAAGAGCGAATTTTCAGATAACCTGTATAAGGAGATTAACGGTATTATAATGCGGCAGTTAGGTTCAGGAACAAAAACCTGATTAATCCGCAGATTACGCAGATTACACAGATTAAAACAATAAAAAAAGGATTTATAAAATCTGCGAGAATCTGCGTAATCTGCGGATATGTAATTTTTTGAATGAAACTCTCCATAATTATTCCCACCCTGAATGAAGAATCTCTTATAGAAAAAAATCTTTCCTTTATAAAAAAAGAGCTATCAGCTATCAGCTATCAGCTATCAGTCGAGATAATAGTAGCCGATGGCGGCAGTAGAGACAGGACAGTAGAGATTGCAAGAAGATTTGCCGACAGGGTATGTATCTCCGATAAAGGGAGAGGAAAACAGATGAATGCAGGTGCGAGGATTTCCGCAGGGGATTGGCTCCTATTTTTACATGCCGATTCTGTAATATCCGAGCAGGGAATACGGGGAATGCTTGAAATTATAAATTCAGAATTCAGTATAATAGGAGGTGCATTTAGGCTTAAAATAGATTCTAAAAAAACATTTTATAAAATATTATCATCTTTTGCCAATATGAGGTCAAGAATATTAGGCATTGCCTATGGCGACCAGGGGATATTTGTAAGGAAAAATATTTTTTACATGATTGGCGGATATCCTGATATACCTATTATGGAGGATGTAGAATTTGTAAAAAGGCTGAAAGAGAACGGAAAATTTATTATACTGAATGAGTGTGTTACCACATCATCAAGAAGGTGGGATAGAGAAGGTATATTATATACAACGATAAGGAACTGGATTCTCATCTCACTATATTTGATAGGGGTTTCTCCAAATAGATTGAAAGGGTGGTATAGAGAACATGGAGGATGACAAGAGAAGTAAATTTGAAGATACTGTCATCCCGTATTTTAATGCTATCTATAATTCTGCATACAGGATGACAGGAGACAGGGGTAATGCAGACGACCTTGTTCAGGATGTGTTCTTATCTGCATATAAGTCATTTCATCAGTTTGTAGAGGGCACAAATTGCAAGGCATGGGTGTATAAGATATTAAGAAATACATTTATAAA
>JACRGN010000205.1 GCA_016234205.1 Nitrospinota bacterium
GGACAAGATGGATGCGAGGAAATTGTCGAAGCTCTTGCGAGGAGGTTTTCTCATATCCGTATATCACGATGGCTCAGAGAGGGAGCGGTTCAGGAGTTTGATGTCAGGCTATCAGGATTTAATTGAAGAAGGTGTAAGGCTGAAGAACAGATACAAATCATTATTTCGTAAGGGTGGGAATAAGGTTAGGGGGGAGTTATTATATAAAGATGAGAGTTTTCTTGAAGGACTTGAGCGTAGTGACTTTAGATTTATTGGCACACAGATATATCAGCTTTTAGAGAAGATGGAAGTAAGCAGAGAAGAATACATAAAAGAGGTAATTAGATACAGCAAAGGATTCAAGGAGATAAAATATCTAAAGAGCATACCTGGTATTGGGATTATACAGGCAGCTAAGATTGTATCACAGGTAATAGACCCAAAGAGGTTTAGCAATAAATATAAATATTACAGCTATTGTGGATTAGTGAGGCATAAGAGAATAAGCGATGGGAAGGGGTATGGGAGTAAGAAGATATGGGGTAATAGGATACTAAAATGTGTTTACAAGATGGCAGGTCATGCTGTTTTAAAAGGTAACAGCGGATTAAGAAAGTATTATGATTATCTGCGGTCTAAAGGTATCAGTCATGATAACGGATATAATGCAATATGTCGCAAGATAGCAGCAATATCTTTAAGCGTATGGAGGAATGGGGAAAGATATGATCCTAAATAATGCGTGAACATAATATTTTAGAAACAAAAATGCCTCCAACTATAGTAAAATAAGGGTGTTTGAGCGACCTTAACACTATAGAGGAGGCACTAAAAAAGTGAAAAATAATATATCTCAAAAAAAGGAAATAAGCAAACAAAAAGCAGAGGTAAAAGAGGAGTTCAGTGGCAAGAATCTCACCCGATTTGGTGGTGCAGGGCTGATAAGGAGATTTTTCAAACGGCACGAGATAGAAGGAAGGATAGAGGAGAGTGTTAGGGTAGAAGGACGTCGTGATAGCAAATACAGTGTAGGCGGCATGATTATGAGACTTCTCTACGGCATGCTTCTTGGCTATTCCAGACCGAGTCACATGGAGACTTTCTCTGCAGATAAAGTATTTCAGAAGATAGCAGGTTTTGTGGATTTTCCTGTTCAGTCTACCATCAGCAGGTTTTTCAGCTCTCTTAAAGTCAAGGTGGCATTGCAAATCTCCATACTCAACTTTAATCTTCTTATACGATTCAGAGATGGTTTTAAAGCATTTAAGGATATAACTCTTGATATGGACTCTCATGTAACGACTGTATACGGTAATCAGCAAAGGGCAGGTATTGGATACAATCCTAAGAAGAAAGGCAGAAAGAGTTACCATCCTCTTTTTTGTTTTATTGGCGAGACAAGGGATTACATAGGAGGTCTTTTGAGGGATGGCAAACATCATACCTCTCACAATGCCATTCCCTTTCTTAAAGGGATTATCAAGAAGCTTCCTTCCCATATTAAGAAGATAAGGGTTAGGGCGGACAGTGGTTTTTTCAGCATTGATATGCTTAAATTTCTGATTAAGCAGTCCATTGAATTCTACATCGTTGTTCCCATGCAGCCTTATGTTCAGAGGAAGATACAATGTATAACAAAGTGGAGGTATATTGGAGGTGGAGTAGAGGTTTCCGAATGTGAATTTATCGTAAGCAAGGATATAACCCTTCGGATGGTGGTTATAAGGCAAAAGATTAGAGTTGGAGAGACACCTAAAAAACAACTCAAATTGCTTCATGTGGAGGGTGTTCTCTATGACTATCAAGTGATAATGACCAATAGCACTCTTGCCTCTGAAGAAGCATGGAGGTTTTACAACAAGAGGGCGTGTTGTGAGAACTTTATAAAAGAGGGGATATATGGTTTTGGTCTCGACAATGTGATTTCTCATAACTATGCTGGGAATTATGCCTATCTTGAGCTTTTGATGTTTGCCTATAATCTTATGAATTTCTTTAAGGAAGAAGTATTGAATCAGGAGAAGATAAAAAACATGATACAGGGAATAAGAGAAAGGCTCTTTCTTATCCCTGGCAAACTGGTGAGCGGTTGTGGAAGATTGATTCTCAAGCTGGAGAGGACATGGTTTTACAGAACTGAATATGAGGAGGCGTTGGCAAGGGTTACTTGAAGATAAAAGTATTATCATAAAAAGAGAATTAAAAGATTTTAGGGGAGAGGTATGTTCAAAATCGGTTTCTCTACCAGATTTTTGCCATATAATGCCGATGTCTTTATTGCATTTGAACGGAATCCTCATAAATTATACCTCTTTGGTTTGTCTGTAATATGTCTTTTTAGGTTTTTAACCGTTCACGCATTATTTGGGATGATGATAAACTTATAACAGGCAATCTAATCAAGTAAACAGGGTAAGAAGGCATGAAGGGTTAGCAGTAACTGGTTCTTACCTTGTTTTCTTGAGAGAGGGATGAGATCCAAATGTCATTGACCCAAAGAGGTCCAACGCAATGGTTGATCCGCCCTCGCCCCCGATTGAATCTATCGGGGGTTACCATGCTCAGTAAAGAGCACCGATAGATGACTGAAAACTGATTGTCTGAAAATAATTCACCATAAGGTAATGGAAAGATGACGGTAATAGCCAATTTGCCATTCATACATCAAGACCTTATTTTGTTTGATTGGAGTAACCTTGGAAGGACGCATAGCAAAAAGTTATTTTTACTGTTTTTGCTACAGGGACAGTTTTTTCTTCTTGACATGCTTTTTCATAGATGACACCTTTCACGCAGGCATAAAGCCTGCGGCTACCATGTCATTGCGAGGCGAAGCCGAAGCAATCTTGTTTTATCGCTCAGGGCAGGCTCCGGCGAAGCAATCTCCATCTCCTTCATCACTGTTTATACGGTGGTATCA
>JACRGN010000206.1 GCA_016234205.1 Nitrospinota bacterium
AGTGTCAAAGTGTCAGTGTCAGTTAAAGGAATTGCTTTTTTTCTAACACTTACACTTGCACTTACACTATTTTATATCTTTTGCACATCTGAACCCCACCATTCCATCACCATGCCAGGCATCTGCTGCCCTCGGCATACGGGTCGGGAGCATATAGTATCTCGCCGATGCCCTTGCCGATTCATGGGCATTAATTAAATATGACCCGCCCCTGACAACATAGAACTCTCTTTTAAAGGCATCTCTTTCTGCCACAGGACTTCCCGGATATGGACGATATAAAGATGATGTCCATTCAGCCACATTCCCCCCCATATCATGGATGCCATAAGGACTAACATCCCCCTGAAAAGAACCAACTGCAGAGGTTGAGAGGTTAAGAGGTTGAGAAGTTAAGATATTTTTCTCATCTTCTAATCTTCCCAACTTCTCATCTTCTGTCTTCTGTCCCCTTGTATTCGCATATCCTTTATTCTCTTCATTCCCCCACGGATAGAGCCTGCCGTCTGTCCCCCTTGCAGCCTTCTCCCACTCATTTTCTGTAGGTAATCTCTTGCCTTTCCATTGACAATACCCGCTTGCCATATACCAATCCACATCACTTACAGGATGATTTTCTGTCCCCTCTCTATAGGTAGCCGCAACCTTTACGGTTGCGTCATCACGCAGGCTAAAGCCTGCGGCTACCGTTTCCCCTCGCGAATAAACCCAATCCTCCGGGATAGGGATACCTATATCCTCATAAAAGGGGAGCCTCACCCTGTTCTTAATGAGATAATTAAGATATTCTCTGTATTCGGCATTTGTTACTTCAAATCTGTCAATATAAAACTCTTTGACAAAGACCTTTCTCTGCGGAATTTCATCCACTCCATAGTCAATCCCCTCTTTAAAAGTGTGAGTGTCAGTGTGAGTGTAAGGGTCTGTTCCCTGAATAGCCCCGCTCCCCATAATAAATTCTCCGGCAGGGATGAGGAGCATATCACTTGCTGATGCAAGTGTCAGTGTCAGTGTCAGTGACAGTGTCAGTATAAATACCAGAATATTTTTATTCATAAAATCTCCTCTCAAAGTGTAAGTGTCAGTGTTAGTATCAGTGTCAGTGTTAGTGTGAGTGTCAGTGTATTTTTTGTTCTGACACTGACACTGTCACTGACACTGCTTTTATCAGTCTTTTGCACATCTAAATCCAAAATGGGGATGGTGGTTTCTTTCTGTAACACCTGCTGCATACCGATGGGCTCCCCGTGCAAATGGTGTCATTGGTCCCATCCATGCCCCGCCCTTCATAACCTTATACCTTTTCCCAAACTGCGGTCGTTTTAGTGTGCTTCCCGGATATGCCTCATACCATGAGGATGTCCATTCCATGATATTTCCCGCCATATCGTAAATCCCGTAAGGGCTTACATCGGTTGGAAAGCTTCCGACAGCAACCGCTGCCACCTTTTCCTTTGACCACTCTATTGTATTTGTCTTTCCAATTGTTTTATCATTCCCCCATGGATAGAGCCTTCCATCAGCCCCCCTTGCAGCCTTCTCCCATTCCTCTTCAGTAGGCAGCCTTTTACCTGCCCATGAACAGTAAGCCTCTGCATCCATATAAGTTACATCATTGATTGGAAAATCATTCTCTATAGGAGGATATTTTACTGCCTCTGCCCACCCCTTTGAAGTGTCAGTGTCAGTGTCAGTCTGCCCACCCCTTCTGTCTTCTGTCCCCTGCTTACTGCTTGCAGGGGCAAGCTTCTGTTCTTTCGGCATTTTGCCTGTCAAAAGACCGGGAAGGGTATGACCTGTCGCTTTTGCAAACTCCTTATACTCTTTGACAGTAACCTCGTATTTGTCTATATAAAATGCCTTCAAGAAGACCTCCCTCTGTGGAAGCTGGTCAACCCCAACATCCACACCCAAAATACCTTCATCAACAACCCCCTCCCCCCCTTTATTAAGGGGGACTTTTCCGCCATCCCCACGACTCCCCATAATAAACTTTCCTTCCGGTATAAGAACCATCTCACTTGCCTCTGCAAGAGGCAAGAGGCAAGAAGCAAGAAGCAAGATACAAGAACAACTTTTTTGCCACAGAGGCACAGAGACACGGAGAATATTAGAACAAAAAACTGTTTTATAATTTCTCTCATCTCTCTGTGCCTCCGTGTCTCCGTGGCTCATAATTTCTTTGCCTCTCAGTCATCCTCACACCACTGGGATATACTCCCTGCCTGTCCATGTTTATACCAGCAATAATTCATATTCGCACCGTGACAATACATGTCACATCTGTAATATTCTCCATCATAATACCATCTTGGTTTCAGTGCAGTTGCACCCTGAACTGAAGGGGCAAAGTTCAGTAGATGTGTGGATGAGACGCCATCAAGGATTCCATCCTCACTATCAGGCGGGAGCATACCGCCAAGACCATCTCCATAAATGGTATTCTGTGCCTCAACATTGCTGTGGACATTATGATGACATTCATGGCAGACAGCCTGCCCCCCTTCACTGCCTGAGTATCCTGTAACTGTATCAGAAGAAAAAATCTCTGTGCCTGTTTCTGAAGAGAGATGCTCTGCATGGAGGTTTGCAGTCCACCAGCCATTGCCTGTCCCACCAAAGTTTGTGCCTTGAAACCCAGCATTTATTGCCAACAAAACATTCTCCTTATGACAGAGAAAACAGAGTGAAAATGAGGCGGTTTTTATAGTGTTATAAGCACCCCTTGAGGTTCTTGTGTAATTGACATTTGTATTATAAGGCGCCCTTAAGATTCTTCTGTTTGTTGAGCCATGTGGACCTATCCTCTTGTCATCCTGTCTATTATCTGTATTACTGAATGTATTTGGCGTATTTACAACCGCAGGTGTTTTATCAGTAAGACGACGGTTGGAGTAGGTTACAGGTCCCCTTAAGCCTGTGGAAGCAGTTCCCAATACATTATTATTATGGCAGTCCGGACACTGGATAGTGAGTGACTTTAAATCATTCGCAGATGTTAAATCAAATGCCGCCTGTAATTGTCTGTAAAGCGGGTCTGTTGCATTTCTGCCCGGGGCAGCTACAGGATGATAGGCTGTATTTGCACCGAGGTTCCCGCTTGCAGGATAATCTGCAAACTGATTGGACCTTGGGTCAAACTCCTTCCTCTTGTCACTGAAATGCCCATCCATCCCGACCCTATCCTTTGCAACTTGAGGGAAAGGCATATAATCTTTAAAGAATGTTCCATAATTTGGTCCATGACAGCGGAAGCACACTTCATATACATATGGCTGTCGGACATAGTTTGTAGTTGAATCCCCTCCCCACATAGGATGTGTTGATGCCACTGAATCTTTATTAGGATTCCATGGGTTTCCATCTATATCCACATATCTCCGCGAATGCAGCCTGTGGGTGCTCCTATCACCCATAGGGTCATGGCAGTCAATACATTCTGAATGCCTATTAGACACGATTATGGACTCTTTCCGCTTGTGGAGCCACGGCTCACCGGCAGCAGGTATCGGATGACCGCTGCCACCTGTATAATTTTTTCCGCTAACCCAGTTATCACTGCTCGTTGCTACACCTGTTGCCACCCAATAAGTTGCCCAGCTTGCCCCTGTTATAGGTTTATTACTTGCTGCCGATGTATGGCTTAAAATACAACGATATTGATTTCCATCACTCCCATAGATAACTGACCTTTTCTCTATCTGGTCCTGTATATTCGGTGCAAGGACAAGCCTGTCACGATTATTTCCATGGCAGTTGAAGCAGAAGTATTTCTGGTCTTCACCTACTGATTCACTATACGGTGCAAGGAGTGCCCGTTTTCCAGAGCCGTGCGGGTTGCCGTGACATCCATTAGACACTCCATCCCCGAAACAGGAGATATTTGCAGAGTGTGCAGCACCTGTCCACCTTACTTTTATATCTGGAACCTCATTGGATACATCTGTCTCTTTACTGAAGGGTCTCTTTGGATTTCCTGTAGCAGTATTGCCATCAGTAGCGCCATTACTATCATGGCAGGAGAGACAGAATGGCTCAAGGGATGATGGATTTGTAATATCAAATTCAATAGATGCACCGCCATCTTTATTATTCAGATAGGGTGTCCCCTTTTTATGCGGTTTTGTTGAATTATTATAATCATGGCAGACAAGGCAGTCGGTCCGTTTAGTTGGGTCTGGCGGATGGGCTGATATATAATTGACGCCTTTATATTTAGATGGACTATCCTCATTCCCCTGCACAAGGGTCCCCTGAGCGTCATGACATTTTGCACATGGCACATCAGGGTTCTCATCCCTCGGTAATCCTCCTGCCCCTCCCTGCACTCCGGATGAATTAAAATACCATGTCCAGTTAAATTTGTTTCCGTAACCAGAATCGCCATATGTTGGATCGGCTTCTCTCTGAGCGTTCTCTATCGGATCCACTCTTCCTGAGCCCACCGTATCTACCATATCAGACTCAGGCTCAGTCTGCATATAGAGCCTCCTCGGATTATGACATCCTACATAACATTCTGGCGGGTCAGAAGAAGTAACCGCCCTGCCAAGTATACTCGGTGTAGTAGCATCTTCGTTGTTCCCACCGTTACTTGTAGCACCAGAACCAATATGCTTTTTCCCGGGTCCATAACCATTTGTGGCATCGGCACGATTCATATAAGTAGCCGATGTCCCCACCTCTACACCCATCATTTTCGGATAGACAGGCGGGTCTATTGTCTGATACCCAAGTTTTGTCTCTAATCGCTCGTTGAAACTGTAATCAAGCTGGAAATTAAAGGTAATATTGTTTCTGTCCGGGGTTTTTCTGCCCACACTGCCGCCATGCTCATTCCCATAACCCATATGTCCGTGGCAGATTTTACATTCAAATTGTTGTAATGCCCCAACCACATGGACAAGATGTGCGCCGCCTCCGCCATCGTAATCCTCAATACGGTAGGATGAATGAGGTATATTTTGATTGAAGGTATTATACTCAGCACAAGGACCGGCATAATTAGGGTCACTGGTGTTGGTACAAATAGAATCATTGATGTTGGTGTGTATATTACCCTTTTTATCCACAATAGTTCCCTTTGGGACAGGCGGGTATCCATGACATGTTTTACATATATAAATCCAGCTCCTCTCCTCACTATCATGCTGGTGGCACTGAGGACACCCTTCGGCATAATGAGCCTGAGGCTCCGACCCATCGTTTCTCCAGTGTTTTGTCTGTGTATGACAGACCTGACAGACACCTGTGCGGGAGGAGTTTACATAGTTATCACCCGGTCTTATACGGACTTCACGGTTATTGATTACCTCTCTCAAAAGGAATCTGTTTGTTGTATTATGCGGTGTATGACAATCCATGCAGCTTCTGGCATACCCACCGGCAGTTTCATCGCCAAAATGGTTTTTATATTTATGGCAGGTCTTACAGATTACTTTATCATCATCAATATTTTGATATTTCCGTATATACCCATTTGAATAACCATTCGGCTTTCTTAAGATATACCCATCACCGATTCCGTTGGTCAGGTTGGTCCCGCTGGTATTAACAATCTCATAAACATCACCCGCAGATGGAGGGCTGTCAATCATCACAGAACTGTCATTTGGGTTACTCCTGATGGTGAGTGGGTCCAGCCATTCAACTTTATTCGCTGTATTTGAGGTGATAAACCTCCTCTTTCGCCAGTTCGGATTCTGATTGGATGTCCCCGATGTCCATTCATTTCTTATCCTTAATTCGTATCCTACCAATGAATTTGCTGTCCAACTCTTTGTTGTATCTGTAAGGGATGTGGTGGTCCCTGATGTTGCAGCACCACCTTCCGTTCCTACTGAATGTGTAAAATGCGGACTATGGCAGGTCATGCACTGAACAGTGTCATCACTTGTATCCGATGGTGTTCCATTGTCATCAAGCGGCAGGGGTTTTATATCAGAATTGAAGCGGGTATCAAAATCCATCTGTGAGTATTTAATACCAACCGGATGACTGCCGTAATTATTAGTATCTACAATCCTGTATCTGAGACCATTATCAATTTTGGCATTTAAGGCGCCATCCAGAACAAGTGTGTTTGAAGTATTGGAGGTAATCTTACGATAAAAACCAGCGAAGGATGAAGTCATGGCATTACCCGTAACAGTGGCTTCCTCAAATGGTATTGAAAGGGTTAATGAGGTATTTGTTCCTATAGATGTTACAGGATACCATTTGGAGGATGATGAGAGCCTTATAAATTGCAGGGAGCTTATCTCTGTTGAAAATAATGTCCCTACACCCGTTACTGTTGCAGAGCCCTGCGTAAAGGTCAAAGTCCCTGTAAGATTTTTTTCCTCATTATCTACTGCCGCCTGCACACCCCTGAAGTTCTTCTGGAAATAGACTTGCTTTCCAACCCACTGGTTTACTGTCCAGTTCTTTGATATATCCACCAACTGAAGTGTGGTCTGATTGGAACTATCCCCAGTTCCATCATCAGCAGTCCCCATCTCCTGCATATAATGACTCCTATCCCTGTCATCATGGCAGTGCTTGCAGAGTGCATTTCCCACATTACCTGCCCTCAGGTAGGGGCGGTCAAGCTGCATAGAATGCTGATTGTGGCAGACTGAGCAGTTGATTTTGTTATTCATCACTCTTAATTTCATATTGTCATTACTCGGCTGGTTTAGGAGTTTTACATAAACCCTGCCTCCGGTTCCTGCATCAAAGGAGTTGGGGCTCCCTGAACCATTCTCAAAGGATAGGGAGATACCTTTATCGCCGCCGCAGATTGAGTCGTTTAATGAGACGCTTGCTGCTGTAGTGTAAGCAGATGTCCAGCCGCTCCACTCTGCATCACGGTCCCATACGGGTGTATTAAATGGGTTGGTAGAACTGGTTGGCTGAGGCTTACTCCTTGTGCGGCAACGGTATTTAAAGGTTGCCGCACCCACATCCCCTGGGTTAACAATCTCAAACTCATATTCCATTTCATTTTGTGTGCTAAAATCACCTGAATACATGGAGCCCCCTGCAATCTTTATCTTTCCCGTGCTATTATTTGGTTTCCACAGCTTGACATATTTCAAGCCTTCAGAATCAAACCTGTGAGTGGTCCCTTTAGTGTCCTCTCCAACCACTCCCTGCCCCATTGTTGACTGGTCAGTTCTGGCAAATGGCTTTGCCTTTGCCCTACCGGCAGGGTTGTGGCAGCTCATACAGAGTCCCGGGACATCTGATTCTGTCCTCTCTTTATGACAGTCGCTACAATAAAATGGGCTTGTTGTGCCTGTGTCATAATGAGGCGGATCAATTGCTCCCTGTGCCTTGAATAGTGTCAGTGTCAGTGTGAGTGTAAGTGTAAGTATCAGTATAAGTGCAAAATTAATCCCTAATCTCTTCTTCCTTTTTATCTTTTCTTCATGATCACCGTAGTTCATATCATTCACCTTCCGTATCCCTCCTTTTTAAAACAGTGTGGGTGTGAGTATCAGTTCTCTTTACTAACACTGATACTATTCACTGACACTTTATTAACCAATTTTTTGCTCGTCATTATAACAACAATTAAAATAATAATAAATATTTTTTGTATTGCTGCAGCTTTCACAAAAAATGCGGCAATTAACAGAAATGGAAAGAGAATAATCCTTGTCAAAACCCTCAGTGTCCAATGCTCTGCAATTATATCAGCAATAGGAGGACTATATTTATAATAGGTGCGGACAAAGTATCGCCCCGGGGCATAGGGAAGCAGATACTGGTCTCTGAAGTCCCTGAATATCTTAACATGGGGATGGAGATAAGAGCCGTATGAGGCTGTGGCAATGAAACAACCACCGCCCCCACCACCAGATGAACCACTGCTCATCTGCCCTCCTGTATTGCTATTCCCACCACCTGACCCGCCTGTGTCCCCTGAACCCCCTGAACCCCCTGACCCGCCTGACCCGCCTGTGTCCCCTGAACCTCCTGACCCGACTGAACCGCCTGAACCGCCTGTGTCCCCTGAACCTCCAGTCTTTTCAGGGCTTCCAAGTGCATATATAGAAAAGTGGTTTGTCTCAAATTCAACATATTGACTCTCTGTATTGATATTGGTAGGGGCAATCTCTTCCCAAACTTTAGTCTCTTTGTTATATGTATAGACCTTGAGTGTCTTAGGGTCTCCTATACCTGCTTCAGATAATTTAGACAGGGTATATGGAATCTTTACTGTAACCTTTGAATCAAATTTTGCACCATCAGGAGCAAAATCAATTGCAGTATTCATCATCTTTATTCCTACCCCTGTCGGGGGCGGATTTTTTTCTTCTGCGATTGCTATATCCATGTTCTCTTTTATGGACCCGTTAGGAATTAAGAGGTCAACCCACGGGTATATGGATAAATCAGCAGCAGAAAGGAGATTATCTTTCCCATTTTTGATATTGAATACAATAGCACCTTTAGGAGCCACTGAAATCTGAACATCATCAGGACTGCTATCCCCTTTGGTATCATTTACAGTAAGCCTGAATATGTAGCTTCCTATAATCTTTGGCACAAAAGCTGGATTTGCTGCTGAAGTGCTGGATAAAATAACAGCGGCCGGTCCGCTTATAAATTGCCATCTGTAGGTTAGCGGGTCTCCATCGGCATCACTCCCTCCACCATTAAGCAGGACAGTAGAATCAACCTCCACAATCCTGTCTATTCCTGCATTGGCAAGCGGCAGAGAGTTCTGCGGGCTATTAACTGTTATCGTAACTGTATCGGAAGTTGAGGTAGTATTGTCTTTCACTAATAGCATGAATTCATAGACACCCTGTTGTGCAGGTGTGAAGGTAGGCTCTCTTGAATATATGTTTGAGAGTGTTACTGATGCACCTCTCACCTGTGTCCATTGATAGGTCAGTGTATCTCCATCCTTATCCATACTCCCTGTTCCATCTAATCTGATGGATGTGCCTGCTACACCTGTTTGGTCATTCCCTGCATTGGCTATCGGAGGCGTGTTACTTCCTACTACCTTTATCTCCACCTCATCGTATAGGCTGGTATCCAGTCCATCACTTACTGTTAGATGAAACCGCAGCACATCTTCGTGGATTGGAACAAAGGTCGGGGTCATGCTGGTGGAATTGTTAAGAGAGACAGTTGTTCCAAATACCTGTGTCCATTTATATGTAAGAGGAGAGGGGGAATTATCCGTGTCGTAGCTCATCCCACCCCCTAAGGTAACAGTTGAATAGAGTATTACATTCTGATCCGTGCCTGCATTTGCAACAGGAACCTGATTTGCGCCGTTTACAGTAATATGGACACTATCAGAAATGCTATTATCCTTTCCATCGGAGACAGTCAGGGCAAAGGTATAGATACCCGTGGTATCAGTTGTCCATGTGGGGTTTTTATTAGCGGCATTTGATAATGTAACAGCCTTTGGTCCGGATAAGAGATTCCAACTATATGTCAATGGGTCTCCATCACCATCACTGCTCCTATTACCGTTTAAGGTTACTGTAGCAGGTAAATAAACAACCTGGTCATCACCTGCATCTGCCACAGGGACAGTATTGGAACTGTTAACTGTTATGTTTATCTCATCCGGTATACTTGTATTGACACCATCACTCACAGTAAGCCTGAAAGTATATACCCCTGAACTCTGGGGGGTAAAATTTGCGTTTCTCCCGTTCCCTCCAATAAGATTCACCTGAGAGCCCGAAACCTGTGTCCATTGATATGTTAGTGTATCTCCATTGGTATCCTCACTTCCTGCTCCATCAAGATTGACCTGTGTATTAGCATTGACAGTCTGGTCTATCCCTGCATAGGCTGTTGGAGTAAGATTCCTGATTGTAATCAGGACATCATCAGGATTACTTTCAAAATAGCTATTCGCAACCTTGAGACTAAATTTATAAACTCCAGCTTTTGTAGCAATAAATGTTGGTTTAATTGCTGTTGCTGTCCCATTATCTGAAAGAGTTACATTTGCAGGATTACTTGAGCTCTCGGTCCATGTATATCTAAGGGACAGGGAATTTGGGTCACTACTGCCGTTTCCGTTAAGAGTAATAATACCCGGGTCATATGTCATATCAGGACCGGCATTTGCTGCTGGTTTATTATCAGTAGCCATTCCCGGGCTGGGGTCAACTCCATCTTTTAAACCATCTCCATCTGTATCAGGGTTGTGGGGGTCTGAGCCGGATAGATACTCATTGAGATTTGTAAGACCGTCATTATCAGGGTCAAGAGAGGCATCATTAAGATTCGGATTGAGTCCGTTTGCCTCTTCCCATGCATCAGGCATCCCATCTCCATCTGTATCAGGCAGGTAATTTTCATTCCAGCCGGATGGCAGATTACCACCATCAATACCGTAAATAGATAGCTTTCCATCAGAAGATGATGAGACAATAAGTCTATTGTATGGGTCTATCATCACATCCAGCGGTGTATATAGACTACCACTTCCGATAAAGGAGAGATTGTTGCCTGCTGAATCAAAGACCTGAACCCATCCCTTATGGGCATCCACAACATATATACGACCAGTCTTATCCACAGTCAGCCCCTGCAGGCTGCTAATAAGACCGGCACCCACACCGCTTGAGCCAAAACTTCTTAGAAAATTTCCGGAGAGGTCAAAGACTTTTACCTGAGAGTTTATAAGGTCACCTATAAGAAGCTCCCCCTTCTTAGAATCTATATGAATACCTGTTGGAAAAAGAATACCGCTGATGTTAAAGGATAAAGAACCATCAGGATTGTAAACTTTGACTATGTTTGCCTTTGAATCAGTGACATATATCCGTCCTGAGGATGGCTCTATGGCAATATCATTGGGCATGATAAACTCATCATTGCCTGAGCCTAATTTGCGAAGAAACTTACCGGCAGAATCAAAAACCGAGACATTGTTATTGCTGTCATCACCTATATATATATTTCCCTGACCGTCTACTGCTACTCCAAGTGGAGCGGTAATACCGGTAATCGTTAACTTGAGGTCACCGATGGCATTAAATTTATGAACCTGCTGCCTGCCGGGATCGGTTACATAGATATTCGCCCATTTATCAGTAGCAATATGGACAGGGACAGAGAGACCACTCTTAATATCGGTTAAATAATCTGCAGTTGGGGCAAGCTCTGCAAATGCAACATCAGAAGACAGAAGACAGAGAACAGAGAACAGAGAACAGAGAACAGAGGACAGAGAACGGAAAATCTGTCTTCTGTCTTCTGTCTTCTGTCTTCTGTCTTCATTCATATTCTTCATGTCTTTGTCCATTGAAAATTAAGAAGATACTACTATATTTCCAAATTTCACTTCTATAATATTGCATTTTTCATACCATGCTTATAGAGAGAATGTTTACAATCAGGATAAACCTAATATTTATAATGGGTTATATAAAAATCAGCGGCATTATGCTCTATTCGGTATTTTAATACATTATTATTGGTCTTTTGTTCCATAAAAAGGTTGCAGATACCCTATGAAAATGGAAAAAAAATGCACATTATGTGCGATTTAACCCAATACCTGTAGAATATAACACATGATAAATCCCACATATAAATTATGTGTGGGATCAAAATTCCTGGGAATCAAATGGATTTATTACTTACTTCGGATAGATGTGAGTTTAGCAGTATTTTGGGACAATTACCCTTTTTCCAATATTAACCAATCCCACGGGGTTGCAGTATGTTTATTTCCCTTCCCTCCATTTGAGCCATCCCAGTTTCCAAATGCTATAGGTATAAGTTTATCTGTTTCAAACTGGAGGTCATCCTTCGGATTTGAAGTCTTGAGCCCTCTTTTTAATATCACCTTCCATATACCACCTGCATATTCACCTTTCCCGCTTAAACCTGCTTTAATTTCTGGCTCAACCCTTTCTGATTTAATACCATACGAATATTTAACCTTTGTCATCTGGGGGCTCAAGGTAGTTCCACTACTCCAATACCAGATATTTACACCAAACTCCATATCCCCATGTTCAATTGACGGTAATTGTTCTTTTATTGGTATCTTGGGCAATATTGCCGTGGGAAACTGAATTGCAACTGCATCCTCAAACACTTCCCCCTCGCTCAGCTTCTCTGCCTCTGCATCTCCGGGGACACTCTTTGTCCTATCATCCCACTCTAACAAAAATGCGATCTCCTTATCATTAAAGAGGACCCTCCATTTAATCCCATCATTAGTGGGTTTAAAAAACTTCTCCTTTGTTTGGTCCTGCGGGAATAATTTAATTGCCTTAAATGGTGCTCCTTTCCATTCATCAGCATGGACATCCATAGGAATTTCCCCATTTATATATTTCGCCTTTAAAGGCTTATCCTCTTCTTCTTTCTTAACCCTCTTCGTCTCATCTGCAAGAGACCTCACATAATTTACTATATGCCAACGTTCCTCTTCAGTAAAATATTTTGTACTATTTTTATCTGCAAATGATGGCATTTGTGTTCCCGGTATGCCTACCGTTATCCTTGCAAATATATTCTTTGGTTTATTGCCGCCATTGTATGTCCATGGCTTTGTCAGGTTTCTGGGCCATTCCCTTGTGCCCCATACATCCTTCAGTTTTTTTATACCATCTCCTTTTCCATTTTCACCATGACACTCAGGGCACCCTGCCTTTTTAAAAAGCTCCTTACCTTTAATGTCGCTCTGTTCTGAGTAAAGAATCTCCTCGCCATAATCAATCTCTTCAGGCGGTTTCTCTGTCTCAAAAATATCCGAAAAATTCTTTTCATAGGCTATAACATCCCGCTTTTCCTTCTCAGTCATTATGTCCCTCCACGGAGGCATAGATGCCTCGCCAAATCCATCATTTATCGTTCTTAACAAATCCTCATCTCTTGGAGGTTGGTCCATAGGGGATGTCTTGTATTTGAAAAGACCCCATGTGAAATTTCTCGGCGGAGGATATACCTTGTCCGCTACGCGGCCATTCCCCTCACCTGTATCACCATGGCACTGCCTGCATCTTTTCTCAAAAACCTCTTTTCCTGCCACCGCATCGCCCTTTTCCGCATAGGCAGGGATTGAACAAAAAACTAATAGACACAGAGACACAGAGGCACAGAGAAATAACCAACAACTGACAACCAACAACTTACAACTATCATGAACTAATCTTAAAAAAAAATTTCTCATAAAAGAACAAAAACTTAATTAATAGAACGCAGATGACACAGATTTAGCTGATTAACACAGATATAATATAAGCAAAATAAAAAGGAAATTTTAAAAAAATCTGCGCCCATCCGTAAAATCAGCGTAATCAGCGTTCTATTGTGTTTTTATAATTTCAAAAACCAACCTTATCTCTCCTCACACTGTGACAGCGGATGCAGTTTTCAAATCCCTTAGGGGCATACGAAACCTTACCATGACACCGCCCGCAAAATTTACCATTCCAGATATCTGTCATTCCAAAATCATTGCCGCCTCTTTTTGCTATAAAGATAGCAGGATGACAGACCTTACATGAAAGCCAGTAATTATGTACACTGTGAGGGAAACGGACATTTGCCATCATCCTATCGTTTATCTGAAATATTATATCTTGATTAAATTCTTCCTGCTCCTTTTTAACTCTTTCCCCTTTAATTGAATCTAACGGATTTATAATACCCCTTTTGACAGCCATACTCCAATCAGGATAACCGAATGAATCTTTTGGAAATTCCCTAAGGGCGGATACCAGCGGAGGATTCGTTGGAGGGGGTATCCAGAAATCAGTTGTCCATCGGGTTGTTGCCTGGGCTTGAAATTCACCTTTTTTTCTTTCAAGTTCCTCTTTTTCTCTCTTCAACCTCACCTCCATCTTTGCCTTTGCCTCCTCTGTTGTGAAGGCAAGTTTACCAGTTTCTAAAAAAGGGACAGAACCAAACCCTTCTTTATCTATTACTTCTACATCTGTTTTTACTTCATCCTTTTGGGTAGCTGTTTTACAACCAATGCTTGAGAATAAAATAAGCCACAGAGACACAGAGGCACAGAGAAATAAATAAATTAGATTGCTATTAATTTTGTTTGTCATTGCGAACCGAAGGTGAAGCAATCTCAACATTTAAATTCCTGTACTATAAATTAAAGAAATCTCCGTGACTCTGTGGCAAGTTTTTATAATTTCCTATTTACTGCTGCCCTTTATTTTTCCTCTTATCTTTCCTGATGTG